>JAADDG010000177.1 GCA_013154075.1 Campylobacterota bacterium
ACTTGACGACAAAAGCACCAAACAAAGATATCATCTCTGCCTCTATGCAAAAAACGAGATAGGTTATAAGAATCTAATGTACCTATCCTCTCAAAGTTATATAAAGGGATTTTACTACTACCCAAGAATCAACAAAAAACTTCTAAAAGAGCACTCAGAAGGCCTTATCTGCTCTTCTGCGTGTCTTCAAGGGGAAGTTAATTGGCATCTAAACCTAAATAACCAAAGAAATGTAAATTTCGGAGCGAAAGGTTACGAAAAAGCAAAAGAGATAGCTTTGGAATACAAAGAGATTTTCGGAGACGACTTTTATCTTGAAATCATGCGCCACGGCATCGAAGATCAACACTACATCGACGAGATGGTCATCAAACTATCTCTTGAGACGGGCATCAAAATAATAGCTACAAACGATACCCACTACCTAAATCAAGATTTAGCCGAATCTCACGAAGTGTTTATGTGTATTGCTATGAACAAAGAGTTTGACGATCCCAAAAGATTAAGACACTCGGTACACGAATTTTATCTAAAATCTCCCGAAGAGATGGCAAGATTGTATGCCGATATTCCGGAAGCTTTGGAAAATACCCAAGAGATAGTGGATAAATGCAACTTAGAGCTCAAACTCGGCAACCCCACTCCCCCCAATTTCAAATTCGTAAAAGAGTACGCAAAAGCCGAAAATCTGGATTTTGATACGGATGAAGAGTATTTCGAATACAAATGCAAAGAGGGATTAAAGGAGAGATTGAAGATAGTTCCGAAAGAGCAGCATGAAAAATATTGGAACAGATTGAATCATGAAATAGATATTATCAAAAAAATGAAATTCCCCGGCTATATGCTCATAGTTTGGGACTTTATCAGAGAAGCCAAAAAATTAAATATTCCGGTAGGTCCCGGAAGAGGTTCGGCCGCGGGAAGTTTGGTGGCATACGCACTCAAAATTACCGATATCGATCCGATGAAATATAATCTAATCTTTGAGAGATTTCTAAATCCAGAAAGAGTAAGCATGCCCGATATCGATATCGACTTTTGCCAAAACAGAAGAGGCGAAATAATAGACTACGTAACGAAAAAATATGGAAGAAACAACGTAGCTCAAGTAATAACCTTCGGTAAACTCTTGGCAAAGGGAGTTATAAGAGACGTAGCGAGAGTACTTGGAGTACCTTACGCCGAGGCCGATAAGATGGCCAAACTAATTCCCGACGAACTTGGCATAACTTTGCAAAAAGCTTATGAAAAAGAGCCTAAAATAAAAGAGCTTATAGAAACAAATCCGCAGGCAAAGAGGGTTTGGGATTTTGCTTTGAATCTGGAGGGGCTAAATAGAAACGCGGGCATGCACGCGGCGGGAGTGGTAATCAGCAACGAAGAGTTATGGAACAAAGCTCCCATTTACAAACCGCCCGGCGAGGATCACTACGTAACTCAATATTCACTAAAATATCTCGAAGACGTCGATTTGATCAAATTCGACTTCTTGGGCCTAAAAACCCTAACGGTAATCGATAACGCTCTTAAATTGATAGAGCAAAGATATGGCAAAAAGATAGACTTTCATCAAGTGGATATCAACGATCCGAAAGTCTACAAGCTCATTCAAAGCGGCGAGACCATAGGACTGTTTCAGATAGAATCGGCCGGAATGCAGGCTCTAAACGAAAGGCTCAAACCAACTACCTTCGAAGATCTAATCGCCGTTTTGGCTCTCTACAGACCGGGACCGATGGAGTCGGGAATGCTTGATGATTTCATCGATAGAAAACACGGAAGAGCGAAAATTACCTATATGTTTCCGGAATTGGAACCCATCCTAAAACCTACATACGGAGTAATCGTCTACCAAGAGCAGGTTATGCAGATAGTCCAAACGATAGGAGGATTTACCCTTGGAGGTGCGGATCTTGTAAGAAGAGCGATGGGTAAAAAAATCAAAGAGGAGATGGACAGACTAAAAGGAGAGTTTGCAAACGGTGCCGAAAAAAAGGGATTCGATAGAAAAAAAGCCGAAGAGCTTTTCGATCTGATCGTAAAATTTGCCGGATACGGATTCAATAAATCCCACTCTGCAGCCTATGCGATGATTACGTTTCAAACATCATATCTAAAAGCCTACTATCCTCAAGAGTTTATGGCGGCTCTACTCACAAGCGAGCAGGATAATACCGACAAAATCGTAAAATATATAGACGAAGTAAAAAGACTAAAAATCAAACTCCTCCCTCCCGACATCACAAAAAGTAGCATAGAATTCACCGCCACCAAAGACGGCGATCAAGAGGCAATACTCTTTGGGCTCGGAGCCATTAAGGGAGTCGGAACGAAAGCCATAGAGAGTATTTTGGAAGCCAGAAAAGAGAAAGAGTTTGAAAATATAAGCGACTTTATCTCTCGAATAGATATGCAAAAAGTTAATAAAAAGGTTTTGGAATCTTTGATAAAATCGGGGGCGATGGATAGTTTCGGCTACTCAAGAAGAGCGATGCTCGAGCAGGTGGAAAAAATTGTAGAGGCCGGACAAGAAGCGGCAAGAGCAAGAAAAATGGCTAAAAACTCTCTCTTTGGAGAGAGCGAAGAGATGCTAAAGATCGATCTGAAATTAGATCCTATGCCCGAATACGATCTAAAAAAGATCTTAGAGCTTGAGAAAGAGACACTCGGATTCTACGTATCGGGACATCCTCTCGATCAATACAGAGAAGAGATAGAGAAAATAAACTATACTCTATCAAGCGAACTTGACGAGCTTGGAGACGGAAGCAAGGCTCTTCTTATCGGAAAGATAGAGGAGATAAAAACCAAAATCAGCAAAAAAGGCAATAAGTTCGGAATAGTAAATCTTATGGACTTTCACGGCAATATAGAGCTTACGGTGTTTGAAAAAATGTTAAACGAACTTGAAAACAGAGATTTGGACAAACCGCTTGGCTTTAAAGTAGAAATCAGTAAAGATGAACAGTTTACGAGAATGAGAGTCCTAAAAATCGTAGAATTGGAAGATGCGAAAAAAGAGAAAGTGGAGATCAAAAAGGATCTAAAACCTATCGAACCGATCACTATCAAAATCACTCTAAGCGACAATACGGAAATTTTGGAAAATCTATATAAGCTTATAAAAGAGCATCCCGGATATACACCGCTAAAAATCATCATATCTTCAAAATTGCAAGATATAATTTTGGAATCATCTTTAAGAGTAAACGAAAATATAAAAGAAAAATTAGATAGTTTCACTTCCGTAGAAGCGGCATAAAAGGAACGGTATTGAAAAGAGAGAGAATTTTTCTATCTCCTCCCCACATGGGAGGCAATGAATTAAAATATATAGAAGAGGTTTTTCAAAGTAACTACATAGCTCCGTTGGGAGCTTTTGTGGATAGATTCGAAAAAAGCGTAAAAGAGTATGTAAAAACGAAAAACGCTTTAGCCCTAAGCTCCGCAACGGCAGCTTTGCATCTGGCTCTTAGAGTTTTGGAGATAGATAAAGATGATGAGGTTTTGGCTTCCACTTTCACTTTCATAGGATCCGTAGCCCCCATTCTTTATCAAAGAGCCACTCCCATTTTTATAGACAGCGATTACAAAAGCTGGAATGTGGATCCGAATCTTTTAGAAGATTTCATCTTAAAAAGAAAAAAAGAGAATAAAAAACTTCCAAAAGCTCTTATTCTCACACACTTATATGGCCAAAACGCGGAGATTGAAGAGATATTTTTTCTATGCGAAAAATATGGAATCATTTTGATAGAAGACGCCGCAGAGAGTCTCGGAGCCACATATAAAGGCAAAGCTACGGGTACTTTCGGAAAACTTGGAGCATACTCTTTCAACGGCAACAAAATATTAACTACAAGCGGAGGCGGAATGCTCGTAGGGGATGATGAAAAATTGATAGAGAGAGCGAGATTTCTATCGACTCAGGCAAAAGAGCCATATCTTCACTACGAACACAAAACTTACGGATACAACTATAGACTAAGCAACGTCTTAGCCGCTATAGGCGTAGGACAGATGGAAGTTATAGAAGATAGAGTGAAGAAAAAACGAGAGATATTTGATTGGTACAGAGAGTTTTTAGATCCTTTCGAAGAGATAGAGTTTATGCCGGAACTCTTAAATTCACGAGGAAACAGATGGCTTACGACAATTACATTTAAAAAAACAAATCCTTTAAAAGTAATAGAGTATCTGGAAAAACATAACATCGAATCGAGACCTCTTTGGAAACCTATGCATATGCAGCCTCTATTTAAAGATGCGCAAAGAGTGGTAAACGGCGTGAGCGAAGATCTCTTCAAAAGAGGGCTTTGCCTGCCAAGCGGTACGGCAATGAAAAAAGAGGATGTGGAATTTATCTCATCTTTGATAATAGAGAGTATGGAATAGAGTAATGTGGAATAGAATCAAAGAGTTTTTCAAACCGACTTCCAAAAAAAGGATACTATTTTTCGTTATCGTAGATATCGTCCTTTTTACGCTCTCTTTTTATCTTTCATATGAACTTAGATTCAATTTCCGAGTTCCAAACAAATTTATGGAGAGTTTTTATCATTTGGTATTTTTCTCCGTTTCAATCAAAATAATTTTTATGTACTTTTTCAAACTCTATCACAGCTCTTGGAGATTTTTCGGTCTTGGAGAGATAAAAAACCTTATAAAAGCTCTCTTTTGGGCACAAGCCGTTTTTATAGCCTTACTTTTACTATTCTACAACGGCTTTTTTGCAAGAAGTATAGCGATAATAGATCTTATTTTATCTTTCCTCTTTGCGGGAATGTTTAGGATCTCAAAAAGATTTCTTATAGAGCATACAAAAGATAAAGTGGAAGTCAAACCGACAATTTTTATAGGAGCCAATCAAAAAACATTCAATCTAATAAAAAGCTACTTTGCAAAAGAGATAGATTATAAACCGGT
>JAADDG010000161.1 GCA_013154075.1 Campylobacterota bacterium
ATGGACTCTCTCTCTATCGTTCCGTCCAAATCGTCCGCTCCGAACTCCTGAGCCACAAGAGCCAAATTGATGGTGGAGGTTACCCAATAAGCCTTTATGTGAGGCACGTTGTCCAAAACAAGACGGCTTATAGCTATAGTTTTTAGAATCTCTTGAGAGCTTGGAAAATCTTTCACTTTCAAATAGTTGTTCTCTTTTTGATAGACAAGAGGAATAAAAGCGTTAAATCCGCCCGTTTTATCCTGCAAATCTCTAATCCTTAGCATATGATCGATTCTATGAGCTCTGCTCTCAATATGTCCAAAAAGCATGGTGGCGTTTGAGTGTCTGCCTCTTTTGTGCCAAAGCTCATGAATTTTCAGCCAATTTTTAGAGCTTACCTTGCCTTTGCAAATCCTGTTTCTAATCTCTTCGTCAAATATCTCGGCTCCCCCTCCCGGCATCGAATCGACACCGTTTTCTATCATCATATCTATCATCTCTTCATAAGAGTATCCGTACTCCTCGGCCAAAAAGTTTATCTCCGCAGCCGTTAGAGCCTTTATATGGATATGAGGAAACTCCTTTTTTATCTTTTTGAAAATTCCCATATACCAATCAAGACCCGCCTCTTTGTTGTGAGCCGATACGATATGAACCTCTTTGATTCCCCTTTTTGAAGCATCTCTTACGATATTTAAAATTTCCTCATGGCTCATCGTATAGGGATTTGGATTTTTTCTCGTAGCGGAAAAGGCGCAAAACTGACAAACATCTTTGCAGATATTCGTGGGATTTATGTGTCTGTTTATATTAAAAAAGCTCTTTTTGCCGTATCTTCTCTCTCTTTCCTTTTTAGCAAGCTTGCCAAGCTCGAAAAGATCCATATCGTAAAGTTCCAAAGCCTCTTTGAAATCATATCTCTTTTTCATTTGCGCATTCATATTCACCTTCTTTATTTTTTAAAAATTATAACAAACTTTTACTCCGCACTCTCTTTTATTTTCATCGCAAAAAAGAGCGCCAAAAACAAAAAGAGAGCCGAAAAAGCATAAATTTGGGTATATCCCGAAATCTTTAAAATAAAACCTCCCAAAACCGAAAACAAAAGCCCGAAAGAGGAGATATTTACCTGCAGAGCTATGTAAGTTGGTCTATACTCTTGAGGAGCGATGATTATTATAAGATTTCCAAATCCGAGTCTAATGCCGTCAATCGCAGCCCCCGTCAAAAAAAACAAAACGGCGTATTCATAAATGGTATCTGCAAAATTCACATAGAGCATAACCGTTATCAACATAGATATAGCTATCAAAATTATACTCTTGTTTTTGCCCCTTGAGGCAAGTTTGCCCCACAAAAGATTGCTAAGCATAGATCCCGTCATTTGAGAGGAGATCAAAATCCCCACATCCGATCCGCTGATGGAAATCTTATCCTTAGCCTGCAAAATGATAAAAGGAAGCGCTATTAGATAGGCGTTTGAAAAAAGTCTCGATAAAATCTGATTTTTTAGATTTTTATCCTTTTTAAGAAGCAAAAAGGCCTCTTTTACAAACTTCTTAAAAGACTTCTCCTTTTTTGCCACCTTCTCTTTTACAGGCTCCTTTACGGTGGAGAAAGCCAACAAACCCATCCCCATCAAAAAGGAGCTTACGATAAAAAGATACCCGAAATTCAAAGGAGGAGGAAACCTCTCCAAAATAAATCCCGCCGCCGCTCCGCTTACGATAGAGCCAAGCCCGGCAAAAAATTGCCGGTAGCTCATCGTAAAACCCAAGAACTCTTTCGTAAACATCTTAGCGCTAATCTCGTTATAAAATATCGCTCCAAAACCGGCCGAAAAGGAGAAGAAAAAGAGTCCCACCCCTATTAAAAAAAGAGTCAAAGAGGGATGATCCCTGCCGAAAACCACGATAGAAAATCCTATAAAAAACCACGAAAGAAAGCGAGCTAAAAAGACTCTCTTTAAATATGGAAGCACTATTTTATGACTTTGGATATAGTATGCCGCTACAAGCTGCACCAAAATAGCCCCGCCTTTTAACAAAAAGGCGTAAAATCCCACCAAAACGGTGCTTTTACTAAAATAGTGCACAATAAGCGGCAAAATGGTGGATGGCTCGGCTATAGTAACCGCTACGGAGACGAAAAAACCGTGCAAGACGTTTTTGATATGGTTGGAAAATAGATTGATACTCTTTTGCAAATCTCACCTCGAAAAGCTTTAGTCTAACAAGCTAAAACATTTTTATTTCATTTTTTTAAAATTTTCTTCTCTCAATACTTGACATTATTGCACTCAATGTTGTATAATTACGTCAGCAATTTGAAGGAGCGAGTGCTAAAATGAGAGTTGATAAAAGAAGCATTATATTAAATTCTATCATAAAAGAGTATTTAAAAAAGGGAATGCCTATCAGCTCCAACGAACTTAGAGTCAAACTCGATATAGATATAGCCGCTTCAACCATTAGAGTCTATTTCAAAAAACTCTCCGAAGAGGGTTCCATAACTCAGCTTCATATGAGCAGCGGCAGAATTCCTACGAATAAGACTCTAAAAGAGTATTGGCAAAAGGTGCTCACTCCTAACAAAAGAATAAAATTTTACGATATTGAAAAGATAAAGAAAGCTATAAAAGAGCACGGTATCTATTGTATGATCAGATTTTATGAGAAATCCTTTTTAAAAGAGATTATTAACGTAAATGAAAGATACCTTATATTAGTATTTGATAATGGAGAGATAGCGTTAAAATACAACAAAAAAATTGAAACTTTTTTAAAAAGTTTCATAGAGTATGAATTGAACGATATCTATAAAATAGCTTACGAAGTCGGTTTGAGAGAGCTTGCCGGTAAGCTAAAAAGCGTGCTTATAGAGCAAAACACGATAAGAGAAGGCGAGATGTTTTTGCTTGAGACGAGCCAAAAATATAAAAACGAAGATCTATACAAATATTATACGAACCCTATGATCTTCAACTCGATGGAAAATAGACTCTATTTTGAAAAGATCGTTCCGGAAGGAATGATGGCCATCAATCAAAAAGCCCAAATAGAGAATAAAGAGGCCAATATGTTTTGCGTGGGATATTTGCAGAACAATTTCGAGAGCTTTTTGGACCAAATAAGCGTAAAGGAGTAGATAATGAGCAAAAAGCACCATAAGCATAAACACAAACACGAACACGAAAAAGAGAAAAAGCAAGAAGAGAAAGAGGAAGAGACTCAAACTCAAGAAAATCAAAAAGATTACGAAAAAGAGATCGAGGAATTGAAAGCCAAAGTGGCCGAGCTTGAGGATAAATATTTAAGAGCGAACGCCGAATTTGAAAATTTCAAAAAAAGAATGGAGAGAGAGAAGGCCGAAGCGGTCGCCTACGCTCATGAAGAGTTCGCAAGAGATCTGCTTCCGGCTATCGACTCTCTCGAACTTGCGATAAATTCTCTAAACGAGATAGACGCCGAAAAAGAGATCGTAGATAAGATGAAGGAGGGAATCAACTTAACTATAGAGCAGTTTAAAAAAGCTTTTGAGAAGCACGGTATCAAAGTAATCGACATAGACGAGGGATTTAATCCTCATTTTCATGAAGCCGTTATGCAGGTCGACAGCGATCAGCATAACAAAGGGGATATCGTTCAGGTATTCCAAAAAGGCTATATGATTAAAGATAGAATCTTAAGACCTACGATGGTCAGCATCGCTAAATAAATAAAAAAAACTAAAGGAAAGGATGTAAAATGGGAAAAGTATTAGGAATCGATTTAGGAACAACCAACTCTTGTATGGCAATCTATGAGAGGGGAGAAGCGAAAGTAATAGCTAACAAAGAGGGTAAAAACACCACTCCTTCCGTAGTGGCTTTTACCGATAAGGGAGAGATTTTAGTCGGTGATCCGGCAAAAAGACAAATGGTAACCAACCCTAAAAAAACCATCTACTCCGTAAAAAGAATAATGGGTATGATGTGTAACGAAGAGAAGGCTCAAGAGGCTAAAAAGAGACTTCCTTACGAGATAGTGGATAGAAACGGCGCTTGTGCGGTGGAGATAGACGGCAAAGTATACACTCCTCAAGAGATAAGCGCAAAAATCTTGATGAAACTAAAAGAGGATGCCGAAGCTTATCTTGGAGAGGAGATCACCGAAGCGGTAATTACGGTACCGGCATACTTCAACGACAGCCAAAGAAAAGCTACCAAAGAGGCCGGAACGATTGCCGGATTAAACGTACTTAGAATTATAAACGAGCCTACGTCTGCGGCGCTTGCTTATGGACTCGATAAGAAAAACGCCGAGAAGATAGTCGTTTACGATCTTGGTGGAGGTACGTTTGACGTTACGATCCTTGAGACAGGAGATAACGTAGTCGAGGTTTTGGCAACAGGCGGTGACGCCTTCTTGGGAGGAGACGATTTCGATAACAGAATTATCGATTGGCTTGTAGAAGAGTTCAAAAAAGAGCACGGTATCGATCTAAAACAAGATATTATGGCTCTTCAAAGATTGAAAGAGGCAGCAGAAAACGCCAAAAAAGAGCTAAGCTCCGCAATGGAGACAGAGATCAACTTGCCGTTTATCACAGCTGATCAAACAGGTCCTAAACACTTGGTCAAAAAATTGACAAGAGCCAAGTTCGAAAGCTTGATAGAGGATTTGGTAGAGAAAACCATAACCATAGCAAACGACGTTTTGAAAGATTCCGGTCTTGATAAAAACGAAATTAACGAAGTAGTGTTGGTGGGAGGAAGTACGAGAATTCCTTTGGTTCAACAAAAAGTAAAAGACTTTTTCGGCAAAGAGCCCAACAAATCGGTTAACCCTGACGAGGTTGTTGCTATAGGTGCGGCGATCCAAGGTGCGGTACTTAAAGGTGACGTAAAAGACGTATTGTTGC
>JAADDG010000218.1 GCA_013154075.1 Campylobacterota bacterium
GATTCAACGGTGCTAAAATGTCTGCTATGCACACTCAAGACGAGTGGGAAGAGATCAAAGAAGCCGGAAAATTGGAAGACGAGATTATCAAGCTATGTCCTAAAGTTAAAAAAGGATATTTGAAAGATAAGTGGCTTGACGATTTGTATGATTTCTTCTACAAATATGCAAGCGACAGCGGTAACGTTCCTTCTTGCTAAAAATTAAAAAAACAAACTTTAAAAAAGGAGATAAAAATGAAAAAATTGACATTAGCTTTACTATTTGCCGGAGTTAGCGCTTTGATGGCTGCCGATGGTGCGGCTCTTTATAAAAAATGCGCCGGATGCCACGGACCTAAGGGAGAGAAAAAAGCTCTTGGAAAATCTGAAGTGATTCAAGGTTGGGATGTAGCTAAAACCGTGGAGGCTTTGAAAGGTTATAAAGCCGGAACAAGAAACGTTCACGGAATGGGCGGCCTTATGAAAGGTCAAGTTGCTTCTATGAGCGATGACGATATCAAAGCCGTTGCGGAGTATATCCACGGATTGAAATAATCCAAATTTCCTTCCGTGCCTCTTAGCCGAGAAATGCCTAATACTCACCGCTCCTTTTAAGAACCACCATCTTAAAACAACCTACCGAAAACGGCTAAGGGGCACCCATTTCGACGACGACACCTTATCCATGCACCTCCTTCATAAACGTAGGCCGGTTTTGAAACCGGCTCTTATTTTTCGAAATCTACGTAATTTTTTCTAATTTTTATTATAGTTTTGCTGTTGAAAGGGGAGATTTCCTCTTTTGGAGGTTCATATTTTTTTGTTTGGGTCTCTACCTCTTTACTCTCTTGGTTTTTATTATCTTCTTTCAGCTCTTTTATCTCTCGACTCATTACTTCTTGGATAGTTCTGTTTTCTTCATCGCTGTTTTGTATTATATTCGTATCTGTTTGATTTGTTTCTATGGATTTTGTAGGCTTTTGTATGTTTTTTGGTATTGAGATGTTTCGATCTTGTAGTTCGGTTTGGTTATTTTCGCTTTCGTTTTCGTTTTCCTTTTCCATCTTTAGAGCGGGCGGGTTGTTTGGAAGCTCTATTTTTTCGTTTAGGGACGAGACTATTTTTGCGTTCGGATATTTTTGTTTTAAAAGAGAGAGTTTTTTATCGGCGATCTCTTTAGAGGGAATATTGACTATATAAAGATAACTGACATTTTGATCTTTTTTTACATAGCTCTCTTCATCTATCAAATCTATTAATGCCTTATCGAGATTATTTTTGAAAGCTCCGAGGAATATTATATATTTTTGGTTTTTAGATTCTTTTTTAGTTGATTTTGTAGATATCTTTTCTCCCACCAAGAATGCCGAAGGGAAAGATTTTTTTATATTCCTTAAAGCTCTTAGGGCTTCTTCTCTATTTTTAAATCTTGCGTATATTTTATAAAGATCGTTTGATTTTTTGTATGTGATATCATAGGAGCTAAATTTATTTTCTATTTTATGAAGATTCTCTTTTTTGGATAGAGCGGCTATTTGGATTAGATATGTTTTATTTGAAGATTTGGAATCTATTTGTTTATTTTCTCTTTTTTGTGCTCTTATGAAAGCGGAGGGATATCTTTTTTTGACCTTCGTTAGAAACTTCATAGCCTCTTTTTTATCCGGAAAATCTCCTAAAGCCACTATTTTCATACCGTTTTTATTGTAAACATTTAGTTTTTTAGAGGGAAACTCTCTTTTTATTTTTTCTATTCCCTCTTTATGTTTCAATGAAGCCACTACTATTTCATAAGAGGCGAATAGATATATAGGAAAGAGAAAAATAATAAATCTAAGCATCTTTTTTCCCTTTTTCGGAGGCTTTTGAGAGATAGATCCAAAGAATATATATCAAAACTATTAAAAATAGAGGAGCTATCCAAGGTCTATCGCTTACGTAAGAGGCCGCTTTTACCAAGAAACCGCCTGCATAAAAGCTTGCAAGTCCGATAGAGACGGCCCAAACGAAGGAAGCTATTAAGTTAAAGAGAGTGAATTTTTTAAAGTCGTATTTTGTCAGGGCTATTGCTATTGGAACCAATGTTTTTAGGCCGTAAATGTATTTTTGTATGAAAATTATTTTATATCCGTGCTTTTTCATCAAAATGTTACTTAGCGCCAGTTTCCTTTTGTGGTTTTTCAGATAAGGCATTATCATATCTTTATTGTATCTTCCAAGATAAAATAGAGCCTCATCCCCTATGAAGTTTGCTACGAAAGCTACCAAAATGGAGATCTCAAGGTCCATTTTTCCTACATACGATAAGACTGCGGCCGCGCTTAGAGCCAAAAAGCCTCCTCCAAGGGAGTAAAAAAATAGTATCGCATATCCGTAAGTTGATAGCGAATTTATCAAATCTTCCACTAAATTTTCCTATTTTGTGAATTTCTCAAGAGTCTTTAAAAGCTGTTTTGCCGATTTTGGAACCTTTAGATCATCTTTTGTTAGTATTATGTGAACCGGCAGATCTCTTTTGTAATATTCGGCGTTTAGCTTCAAATCCACTTCCAAAACCGCCCCTTCCATAGTAATTCCTGCGAAAAATCCCCTGCTTCTTGTATATGTTAGGATGTCGGCTTTTTGTAAAATATCGGTAGATTTGCCTCTTGCCATTCCTATGGGGCCGGCCGCTACATTTACGTTCGCTCCGAGAGTAAATTTGGAATTTACTATTCCGTCTACACTCTTTTTATGTTTGAAAACTAAAATGACGTCGCTTGTTTGAGCTCCTATCTGATATCCGAAACTTCCCCCGGATAGTTTTATGAATACCGGATAGCTCCATTTGTTGTCTTTTAGCTTGACTACCAAAATTCCCTGTCCGAATCTTCCTCCGAAGATAAATCCTACTTTCATGACATTCGGAATGATGGCTATTGCGTAAGCGTCTTTTAGTACCTCTTTTGGAATAGACTCCTCCGGTACGTCCATCATCTCTTCCAAAATGGCTCTGGAATTTTGAATAATCTCCTCCGGAGACATTTTGAACTTAAATCCGGCATAAAGATTACAAAAGGAGGAGATAAAAATTATACATACTATAAATTTTTTAATTAGGGTTTTCATCCCCTTCCTTTTGATAGAAACTCAAAAAAGACTCCCTCTTTTTTCATTAAAAACTCTTGAGTTCCCTCTTCTATAATTTGTCCTTTATCCAAAACATAAATATAATCCGCCTGTCTAATTGTAGTTAACCTATGGGCGATAATTATAGTAGTTCTTTCTTTTAAAAATTCTGATAAAAGAGCTTCAAATAGGCTCTCTTCCGTATAAATATCCAATGCGGACGTAGATTCGTCCAAAATCACCACATTAGGTTCGGCCAAAATCATTCTTGCGATCGAAAGCCTTTGTCTCTGGCCTCCCGATAATTTTATACCGTCTTTGCCTATATGAGTATCCAAACCGTTTTTTAAACCTTTTATAAAATCATATAGTTGAGCTATTTTTAAAGCTTTCTCTATCTTATTTTCATCAACTTTTTTTCCAAAGGTTAAATTTTCTCTAATTGTAGCATTTAAGAGTTGAGGATTTTGTAAAACGAGATAGACATGTTCTCTAACTACGTCCAAACCTATCTCTTTTACGTTTATTTTGTCATAAAAGAGTTCACCCTTTTCTATAGGATAAAATCCCACCATAATTTGCGCAAGAGTAGTTTTACCGCTTCCGCTCGCTCCTATAATCGCTACTTTGGAGCCTTTTTCTATCTTCATCGATATGTTTTTTAGAACGTAATCGCCGTTTTCATATGCAAAATAGACGTTTTGAAGTTCTATGGAGTTCGTTTTGGAGTTTTTGAAAGGATTTTTCAAATGAGGATATGACGGCTCTTGTTTTAATTTGAATATGTCGTTTACTCTTTTTAAAGCCGCTTTTGCACTGTGATAGGCGTATTGGATATTTAAAATCTCTTGTATAGGATTCATCATAACCCAAAGATATCCGAAAACCGCAAGCATTAATCCGATTGAGAGATTGCTATAAGCCACCATTAAAATTCCGGCGGCTCTAAATATTTCGAAGCCCGCCAAAAATACCAAAAAGGAGAATTTAGTAGCGGCGTCGCTTTTGTATTCGAACTCTATGGAGGCTTTTTTGATCTTTTTGGCCTCCTCTATAACTCTTTGTATGAAGTTTTTTTCTTGATTTGCAGCTTTAATCTGTCTAAAAAGATCCAAAGTTTCATTCAAAGCTTCCGTAAATATCTCAAAAGTCAGATTCTCTTTTTTCTTTAGTTTGCCCACTCTTCTTGCTATTTTTGTTGTAAGAAATATAACGAACGGATTTAGAAATAGGATAAAAAGGGCGAGTTTCCAGTGGATCATAAGAAGTACTATGGCTACGCCTATAACCGTTAGCACCGATACTATCAGACGACTTACCGAAACGCCGAGAAATTTATCTATCGTATCGATATCTACGATGAGTCTCGAGGAGATGTTTGCACTCCCGAAGGTTTCAAATTCGCTAAGGGCCGTTTTTTGAATATATTTTAGCGCATCTTTTCTTAGATTGAAAGTGATATCTTTGGAAATCACTTTAAATATTTTTGTTTGATAAACGTTTAGGAGAAAAAAGAGAGCTCTTAAAAAGATGGTGATCAAAAGAACTACCAAAACGTAAAAATAGGGTTCCGATTTGCCGAATATCTGATCTATCGTAGCTGTGAGTACTCCAGGTTTCTTAAGCAGTACTTCATCTACCAGCAAAGGCATTAAAAGCGGTGCCGGGGTACTGACGGCCACCGCCAATATCGCTACGAGTGTGGCTATTATAAAATTTTTCTTATGTTTTTTAATTTGATAAACCAAATCTTTAAAAGAGTAACCTTTTTGCATTTATTATTATAACAAAAAGA
>JAADDG010000025.1 GCA_013154075.1 Campylobacterota bacterium
TTTTTTAATAGAAGATTCAGATCTATTTCTCTCATAACCCCTCTTTGCCATTTTTAAATTTTCACTCTCACTGAATGATTTTGGGCACCACGAAAAAGTTATCTTCCGCTTTCGGTGCGTTTTTCAAAATCTCTTCGATCACTTCGGGATCTCTTTTAGGCTCATCCGCCCTAAACGGAGTTCCGCCCTCCAAAACCGTAAAAGAAGCTTCCTCTCCATCCAGATCGAGTTCGTTTAGATTCTCTACAAACTCTACGATCTCTCTTAGAGAGTTTAGAAACTCCTCTCTTTTCTCCTTATCGATCTCGAGCATCGAGAGATTTTCCAATTTAGTTAAAAGCTTATCGTTTATATCGGTCATTTCGATCTCCTTTCAAGTTTGCGAAATTATATCAAAAGAAAGCTTTATAACTAAAAGCTCTCAAGGAAACCGAAATTACCAAAACCCAATAAAACTTACAATTACGCAAAATACGGTTTGCGAAACACTTGTAAACGGAAGTTGCGTAACGTAAGTTATTAACATTTTATAAAAGTTGTGTTAATATAACGGTTTTAGATAATATCGGCTAAAAAGGATAACTTTTGAGTTTAAAAGAAAACGTTCAGGCAATCAAAGAGGAACTAACCGCTGAAGAGCAGTTTTTAGAAAGCGCCATTAAAAGCGAAAGATTCCTAAAAAAATACAAAAAACCGATAATCGCGATATTTTCGCTACTCGTAATAGCTTTTGTTTCATACAACGTCTATGAATATATAAAAGAGAGCAATCTAAAAGCCGCAAACGAAGCTTATCTCACTCTTTTGAAAAATCCAAACGACTCCAAAGCTTTAGAGACTCTAAAATCCAAAAATCCAAATCTTTATATGGCTTTCTTATTCAAAGAGGCCGTAGATAAAAACAGCATAGAGGCTTTCGAAAAGATCCTAAACGCTTTGAAAGATCCGTTTTTGAAAAATTTAGCCCTCTATCAAATCGCGGCTTTGAAAGAGGATAAAAAAGCTTTAGAGAACTACGCTCTTAGCGAAGGAGCGGTTTTGAAAGATTTCGCTTTTTTGGATGAAGCTTATCTGCTTTTGAAAGAGGGAAAAATCAAAGAAGGAAAAGAGAAGCTAAAACAGATACCTTTAACATCCCCTCTTCAAGGACTTGTTAAGAATCTAAACCATTATGGAGTTTCTAAAATCGAATCTTCAAATAACCAAAATAAAGATACAAAAGAAGCTCCAAAATCGATAAATTTCAATATAGGAAACTAAAATGAATACAAAAAAGAGAGCTCTCTTTCTCTCTATCGCAGCCGCTTTCATTTTGACTGGATGTTCGAACAAATCGGTATTCGAACCAAAAGAGGTAGCCGGAGAGATCAGCTATGACGGTACGCTTCCATCTTCCATTACCGACAAAACAATCTACTCGGCTCTTTTGAAAAATAGGGAATTTATAACCAAAAAAGATGGTTTTATCGAAAAGAAACTTCCCGAAAATTACAAAATTTTAAATGAAAACGACGGAGAATATATTATCGCCGACGAAGAGGGAAACATCAAAATAATTACAAAAGACGGAGAGACTCTCTTTGAAAAAAGTTTCAACGATATCGTAGCTTCCGCCACAAAAAGAGGAGATTTTTTAGCTATCGTCTTTGCTAACAACAGACTTTTTTTGATAGATACCAAAAACGAAGAAGTATATTTCGATGAAAAATTAGAGCCCGTTTACGCTCTTGATTCAAGAATAGCCAATCCGGCATTTTTAAACGATCTAATTATCTATCCGACACTTGACGGAAGACTTATAATCACAGATATCACCCATAGAAAAATCTTAAGAGATCTGGTTATCAGTAGTGAAAAATATTTTAATAACGTTATCTTTTTGAAAGTTATCAAAAATAGACTAATCGCCGCCACAAACACGAAAGTAATGTCAATAAACCCAAAAAGTATAAATATCTACGGAGCGTCAGACGTTAAGGATCTTTTGTTTTTAGAAGATAGAGTCTATATATTCACAAAAGACGGCAAAATAGTACTAACGGATCCAGATCTTCATATCCTAAAAGAGAAAAAATTTCCTTTCGCCATCTTTTCGGGATATATTTACGGAGAGTTCATCTATCTGATAGAAAAAGGCGGATACGTAATAGCGGTGGATAGGGATTTGAGAACCGCAAATTTCTATAAACTACCCGATAAGATAGAGGATCTTCTGTTTACTGCGGGAGATAAGCTCTACTATAAAG
Organism: Campylobacterota bacterium; assembly: GCA_013154075.1. Classification (GTDB taxonomy): domain Bacteria; phylum Campylobacterota; class Campylobacteria; order Campylobacterales; family JAADDG01; genus JAADDG01. The sequence continues at coordinate 2,247 of JAADDG010000025.1, forward strand.
ATTACTATTTTCAATTGAATACTCAAAAATAATGTCGGGGGCGCTTGAAGCTTTTTTGGAATATATCGTAATAATCAAAGCTTTAAGCCCCTCAACTTGCAAAGCTTACGAAGCCGATCTAAAACAGTTTGAAGAGTTTTTAAAAAAAGATATCATAACGGCCACCACAAAAGACGTCATAGCCTTTTTATCCCAAATAGAGAAAAAAAGCACCTTAAATAGAAAATTATCGGCAATAAACTCCTTTTTTGATTTTTGTGTAAAATCAAAATTCATAAAAGAGAGACCGAAACTAAAAATAGCCAAAGTTCCCCAAACCCTACCAAAATTCATAGAGTACGAAGATTTTAAAAATAGATTAAAAACGATAGACAGATCCGATTGGATAGGAAAGAGAGACTTTGCCTTTTTGCTATTTTTATATGCTTCAGGAGCGAGGGTAAGCGAGGCTTTGAGTGTCAAAAGAGGCGATATAGAGGGAAATTGGCTAAAAATAAGAGAAGCCAAAGGAGAAAAAGAGAGAATGGTGCCTCTTCCTTCCTTCTTGATAGAAGTAATAGAGGATTATTTAAATTCATTATCGATTTATAGCGATTATTTTTGGATAAACTACAAAGGTAAACCGCTAAGTAGAATATACGCCTTTAAGATAACCAAAAAGTATCTCGGAGTATCTCCTCACGTACTAAGACACTCTTTCGCAACCTCTCTTATTTTAGGAGGAGCCGATCTTAGAGTGGTACAGGAGCTGCTCGGACACGCAAGCATCAATACGACCCAAATATACACTCATATCCAAAGAAAAGATATAAAAGAGACGATGGAGAAGTTTCATCCTCTATCAAGGGAGAACGTTTGAAAGATATCGTAGAAATTTTGCTAAAGAAAAAAATAATATGCAAAAAGCTCGTCCAAATCAATAACAAAGATCTAAAAACCCGAAAAAAGATAAGAGTTTTTGAAGGGGTGGATCTAAAAAGCTACTATTTAGCTATCTTTTATATAGAACAAAAGAGCAGATTCTTAAGAAAAAACGTAGAAGAGATAGAAGTTTTATACGAAAAATTAAAGATCGTAAGAGATCACAACTTCAAAAAAAAGATCTTTATCCACAAATCCCCTCTCTGTTCCCTTGCAAAGGATAAACTAAAGGAACTTAAATGGAAGGTTATCAGTGATCTTGCTTGATATAGGAAACAGCTTTATAAAAGTTTATAAAAACGGGCAAATAGAGATAAGAGATCTAAACGACTTTCCCAAAGAGCCCTTTTATTACATAAACGTAAATCAAAAAATAGAAATTCCCAAAAACGGCATAGACGTATCGAAATTTTTCAACTTCAAAACAAACTATAAAAATCTCGGAATAGACAGGATAGCCGCCTGCTACTCTATAAAAGAGGGAGTGGTTTTGGATGCGGGAAGTGCCATAACGATAGATATTATGGAAAAAAATTTCCATAAAGGCGGCCTGATACTTCCCGGTTTAAGAGCCTATCAAAAATCTTTCGCTACAATTTCACCGATTTTGGACAAAAAAATCGATCCGATCCCTCTAAACGATTTACCGAACGATACCAAAAAAGCTATGAGTTTTGCGGTCTTTGGATCTATCGTATCTTTGGTAGAGAGGATAAGAGATAACAAAAAAATTTTTCTAACCGGAGGAGACGGAGAGATTTTTTTAAGATATTTTGAAAATGCGATCTACGACAAAACGCTCGTTTTCAAAGGAATAATAAAAGCTATAAAGGAAAGAGATGCTCACAATAGCCCTGCCTAAAGGCAGAATAGCACAAGAGACGTTGGAAATTTTCGAAAAAACCTTCAATGAAGAGTTCAAATTCGAAAACAGAAAGCTTATTTTGCAAAAGGGAGATTTTAAATTCCTATTGGTTAGAAATCAAGACGTTCCGATCTATGTCTATCATCAGGCGGCGGATTTGGGAGTGGTTGGATTGGACGTTTTGAGAGAAAAAGATCTCAATTTGGTAGAGCTTTTGGATCTTGGAATAGGAAAATGCAGAGTATGTGTGGGAATGAAAAATGAAGATAGTCTCGATCTAAACAAACCGGAAATTAAAATAGCCACAAAAATGGTAAATATAGCCAAACAGCACTTCTCAAAAAAAGCGATGGCCGTAGAAGTGGTCAAACTGTACGGCTCAATAGAGCTTGCTCCGCTTGTAGGGTTGTGTGACGCGATAGTGGATATAGTGGAGACGGGAAATACGATGAGAGAAAACGGCCTTAAAGTGGTAGAAACCATCATGCACTCTTCGGCACATCTTATAGCGAATCAAAACAGCTTCATATCAAAAAAGAGCGAAATTCTAAACCTCTATTTCAAAATAAAAGAGGTTTTGGAAAATAGATAAAAAGAGGGGCAAAGCCCTCCTTTTTAAAGAGAGTCTATCGAGACGTTGTGAGTTCCGTAGTTTTGGAAATTGAGTCTTACTTTATCCGAAGATATTCTCTCTACCGAATCGGCTCCGCTAAAGGTATAATCGTCAAACTCCCTTCCAAGCTGAACCTCTACGGCTCCCTCTCCTTTGAAAGAGAAACTCAAACTATCTCCGTCTCCTTGCAATGAGATAAGCTCGGCTCTCATAGGAAGTTTATA
>JAADDG010000044.1 GCA_013154075.1 Campylobacterota bacterium
TGAATTTGTTGTCTTTGAATTTCAGTTTTTGAGCCACTTCGGGTAGAAGTTCCATTATCAAAACGTCTTGCTTCTTTTTGGCTATCAGATGCAATGTAAGCCTTACTTTATAAAGAAACTCGAGCGCCATTCTAAGCTCTTTGTAATCTTTTTCATTTATTTTCATTGGAACGATATCTTTTATTTTTGTGGCGTTGTATAGGACGTTTGCTATCCAATAGAGAGTATTGATATCTCTAAGGCCTCCGGCTCCATCTTTGATGTTCGGTTCCATATTTAGGGGTTTTTGAGCGCTTCTTGTCAGATACTCCTCATATTTTGCCAATAAGAACTCTTTTTGATTGTGGTGTCTTATTCTATTTAGCTCTCTTTGCGTCTCTATCCAAAGTATCTTCGATCCGCAAATGAATCTTGATTCAAGCATCGCGGTTTTTATGGTGATATCCTCTTTGCTCGCTTTGAAAAGATCGTCTATTTCGTGCACTCTATGGCCTATTTTCAGGCCGCTGTCCCACATTGTTTGAAGGATCGATTCTATTATGTATTTTGTATTGAAGCCCTCTATGTTTTTGTAAACGATCATAATATCTATATCCGAATATAAACAAAGCTCTTCTCTTCCGTAGCTTCCAAGTGCAGTTATGGTAAGGGGGATGGAGTTGTGAAAGGGCATGTAGTCTTTGAAGCTGTGGCGTAAAACATATTTATATATGGTTTGAATAAATTCATCGATTTTTTTAGTGTGCCTTACCAGAAAATCTTTCCCGTTATGGTTTAAAAGAGTCTCTTCCACCGAGGAGAAATACTCTTTGATAGCCTCTCTTATCACTTTGGCCACTTCAAAATGCTCCGCTCTTTTTAGTAAAAGGTCTTCTATTTTGTGCGATAGTGTCATATAAAATTATCCTTTTAGATTATTTTGTTAGATAAATTTTATCCTTTATCTTTGTTCACTTTTTTCACAAATGTTCGATATTATCCCGTCTCTTAGATATAAAACCTAAAAATACAGTTGTTTTATATCATAATTTTGTTATAATAGTTATATTATCAAAAATTTTCTATTTCGTTTTCATAAAGTTGGAAATGAAATATATAGGAGTTAAGGATGAAAAAGATTTCGGCTATTGGATTTTCTTTGCTGCTTGCATCTTCTTTGATGGCGGCTGACGGATACAGATATGAGATAGCTCCGACGGTTTCTAAAAACTGGAGCGATAGAAATTCGGGTTTTGAAAGCGCTACGAGCTGGGGAGCTAAATTGAATGCTTACCTAAATGATATCGTAGGTTTTCAATTGGCATATGACAGATTGGATAACGTTCATTTCAGACACGGGCCTCAAAAAAGTGATATAGATAGAATAGGGTTGAACCTTTTGTTGGAGGCTCCTAACTCTTCTCACGTAACTCCTTATATGTTGATAGGTGGAGGATATGAGAAGGTAGAGGTTAAATTGGACGATGAGGATTCTCAAGCATTTGCAAATGTGGGAGCGGGTTTCAAATACTCTATCAATAAAGCTTTGGATGCGATGATAGAGGCAAGATATATAAGGAAACTTGATTCTTACGATAGTGATGTAATGGGAACTTTCGGATTGGGATACAAATTCGGTTATGTAGCTCCTCCGGCACCGGCTCCTCAACCGGTAGTGGAACCTGAGCCGGCACCTGAGCCTGAGCCTGCGGTCGAGCAGCCTAAAGACAGCGATCATGACGGTGTAACCGACGATGTGGATCAATGTCCAAATACCGCGGAAGGAATCAAAGTGGATCAAGTGGGCTGTCCTGTAGACTTGGAGCTTGTTATTCACTTCGATTTCGATAAAGCGATCATTAGAGATGAGGATAAACCTAAAATCGATAAAATTATCGAAATATTGAAAAAAGAGCCTACTTATAAAGCGGTAGTTGCCGGACATACCGATAGTATAGGACCCGCTTCTTATAATATGAAGCTTTCCAAAAGAAGGGCGGAAGCTTTGAAAGCTTATATGGTTGCTCACGGAATTTCTCCTGATAGAATCAAATTGGAGTGGTACGGAGAGACAAGACCTATAGCTTCCAACGCTACTCCTGAGGGAAGAGCTCTAAATAGAAGAGACGAGGCTAAATTTTCTATTAGAATTCAGTAATTTTATATCTTCTCCGCTTTTGCGGGGAAGATTTTTAAGGTTTTTTTGTGTTTATCTCCTATTTGGCTTATGAAGCGAGTGCCGGAAGCGGTAAGACTTTCGCACTTAGTATCCGCTATATCTCTTTACTTTTTTTAGGTGCCAATCCTCAAAATATTCTAACTCTCACCTTTACAAACAAAGCCGCAAACGAGATGCAAGAGAGAATTTTTGCGATCTTAAGAGAGCTGCATCTGCCAAAAAGAGAGGCCGAGTTAAAAGAGCTTTGTAAAATTTTGGAAAAGACTCCTAAAGATATTTTAAAAAGACAACCGGAAATATTGGAGATATTTTTAAATAGCGATATAAAAATCTCCACTATAGATAAGTTTTTTTCGCAAATTCTTAGAAAATTCTCCTTTTATGCAAACCTTCTTCCCGATTTCGAGATAGATGAGGATAATGACGATACTTTGAAAGCGGAACTTTTTGTAAAAGAGGTTGTTAAGAGAGGGGAGTATGAGAAGCTTATAAATTTCATTTTGCTTTTGCAAAAAAGATTTGAAGATATTTTCAATCTTTTTGCGAGATTTTACGAAAAAGATCATGAGATAGAGGATGTGCTCTCTTTTTTATCGGAAAGGGAGTTTGTAGATCCTAAAATCGTTATGCTTTTTGTAAAAGAGATTGAAAATATCTTTTTAGAGTGCCGCGATCTTTCTAATAGCGCTAAAAAAGCTTTTTTGATAGAGGATCATAAAGCTTTGGCGGAATCTACATGGTTTTGTAAAGATAGTTTGAAAGATTATAGGTTTTTTAAAAAATGCTACAAAGAGGAGGCCGATGAATATTTTCACTCTTTGAAAGAGAGTATGAAGAAGTTTTTTGAATATAGAGAGTTTAGGGCTTTGAGAGATCTTTTCGATCTTTATCTGTTTTATAAGAAGTCCAATCAAGATGCCGCCGTGGAGTTAAACAGACTCACCTTTACGGATGTTACCAATTTTGTTTACGAGCTTTTGGCAAGAAACGTGGATAGGGAGTTTCTGTATTTTAGGCTCGATTCGAGAATAGATCATATTTTGTTGGATGAGTTTCAAGATACGAGTATCGTTCAGTATAAAATTTTGGAACCTTTGATAGAGGAGATTTGTTCGGGAGAGGGAGTTAGGGCTAAGAGGAGCTTTTTTTATGTGGGAGATACGAAGCAATCTATCTATAGATTTAGGGGAGGCGCTAAAGAGCTTTTTTATTATTTGGCAAACAGATTCGATATAAAACTCGATAAGCTCGATACCAATTATAGGAGCAGGGCCAAAATAGTCGAGTTTGTAAATAGTGTGTTTGAAAATTTGCTCCCAAACTACAGTAGACAGTTTTCGGCCGATAAAGAGGACGGCGGTTATGTGGAGGTAAAGGAGAGTGAAGAGACGATAGAAGCTATTTTAGATAGCGTAAAAGAGCTTAAAGATAAAGGCGTAAAAGATAGCGATATAGCTATACTTACATATAAAAACAGCGATTCTTTCGATATCGAAGAAGCTTTAAAAGAGAGATTCCCCGATATTAAAATAACTACCGAAACGACATCCTTGCTTATAAATCAGCCAAGAGTTAGAGCCGTCATAGAGATGCTTATATATCTGTATTTTCAATCACCGTATAACAAAGCCAATTTTTTGGCTCTTATAGGTAAAGATATAAACGAGGATATATCTAAAGAGATAGAGGGATTGGATATTTCCAAATCTTTGCCGTCTTTAATCAAAGATATTATAAAAACCTTCTCTTTATACGATAAAGATCCGAATCTCTTAAGGCTTATAGAAATTTCGTTTGGATATGAGGATATAGAATCTTTTATTTTCAATTTCGAATCCATAAGCGCAAAAAGTCTTTCTAAAAATGAAGAAGGGATAAAAATCCTTACGATCCATAAATCAAAAGGGCTTGAATTTCCTCATTTGATCGTCTCCGATAGACTCTCTAAAAAAAGAACTTCGGGAGAGGCTTTTATTTTCTCTTATGAAGGTATAGATTTAAAAAATATTTTTTACAGGCAAAAGGGAAGAGAGTGTGTGGATGAGGAGTATAAAAGGGCTTTGGAGAGAGAAAAGAAGCTTATGGAGGAGGATGAGCTAAACGCTCAGTATGTTGCCTTTACAAGAGCTAAAAATTCTCTAATTATTTGCAAAAATGCCAAAAACTCTTCGTTTGAGAGATTCTCTTTGAAGCCTTTTAAAGAGGGCGAGATAGAGGTTTGGGATGAGGAGAAAATCGCAAAAGAGAAGCAAGATGCCCTTTACGCTCCATATTGTTTATCTTGGAAAAAGAGAGAGGAAAACGGAGAAAAAGCTGTAGAGGATCCCGATTCTACGGTGTTTGGAATCTCTTTGCACTATCTTTTGGAGATGATGGAGGAGTTCGATTCGGATAGTTTCAAAGAGGCTTTCTTGGCTATGAAAAACAGATACGGCTATCTTCTGGAGGCCAAAGAGATCGAAGATATCGAAAGAAGAGTCAAAAGAGTTTTGGATAATTCTTCGTTTTTGAATTTGGTAAACGGCAAAAGAAGAAAAGAGCAAGCCGTAAGTTACGGAAATAAACTATATAGAATAGATCTTTTGGTAGAGAGAGATGATGATTGGATAGTGATAGATTACAAAACTTCGGAATCTCCAAGAAGCGAGCATAAAGAGCAGATGAATATTTATAAAAATATCATCGCTAAAATAGTAAAAAAGCCGGTAAAAGGGTATCTTCTCTATTTAAAAGAAGAGGATATCGAGTTATTGGAGATTTAAAGTTAAAAAAAGCTTAAATTAAGCTTTCTGTAAGATATATTTAAATACAATCTCACTTTCAAATAATTGGCAAAAGGTTTTGAATGAAATCAACAAGAATGATTAAGCCAAATGAAGTACAAAGAGAATGGGTAGTGGTTGACGCTGCCGGTAAAAGATTTGGTAGAGTTTTGACGGAAGTTGCCTCTTTGCTTAGAGGAAAACATAAGCCTTACTACACTCCTCATGTCGATTGCGGCGATTATGTAATCGTAATCAATGCCAGCAAAGTTGATATAAGCGGCAACAAAGCCGATAGCAAAATGTATCATAGACATAGCGGATATTTCGGCAGTGTCAAGAGCGAGAAGCTCGGAGAGTTGCTGGAGAAGAATCCGGCGAAACTTTTTATGTTGGCTACAAGAGGAATGCTTCCTAAAACGAAGCTTGGAAAGGCTATGCTTAAAAAATTGAAAGTGTATCCGGGAAGTGAGCATCCTCACACGGCACAAGTTAAAAAGTCAGAAGGGTAATATATGGCAAAAGTTTATGCAACCGGAAAAAGAAAAACTTCCGTAGCTAAAGTTTGGTTACAACCGGGTTCCGGACAGATTTTTGTAAACGGAATGACATTGGATCAATGGTTAGGCGGTCTTGAGACCAAGAAGATGAGAGTTATGGAGCCGCTTTTGTTGACTAAGCAGGATAAGAGCGTAGATATAGTGGCTACTACTCTCGGAGGCGGATATTCCGGTCAGGCTGACGCTCTAAGACACGGAATTTCCAAAGCTTTGGTGGCTTTTGACGAAGATTTTAGAGCTATTTTGAAACCTAAGGGTCTTTTGACAAGAGACTCGAGAGTTGTAGAGAGAAAAAAATACGGAAAGAAAAAAGCGAGAAGATCTCCACAATTTTCAAAAAGATAATATCTTTCAAATTCGAAGCGGGATTTCCCCGCTTTATTTGTTCTTCGCTATTTTTAAAAGTTTTAAAATTTTTTGTTGTAATTCTTCTAATTTTTCATTACAAATCATATAAATTATTTCGGCGTTTATATCTATATAATGGTGAGATATTAAATCTCTTAATTTGATAATATTACTCCAATATTCTGTGGGAGCTATTTTTTCTAAAAAATTTTTATGATGTTTATCAATATTTTTCAATGCTTCTCCGATAGTTTGTATTCTTAAAATAATACTATCAAGTTTTTCCAAACCATTATCATTATTTAAAAAATCATCTATTGTTTTTACATTTTGGAAACGTTTACGGATAATATTTATACTGTCGTTAATAAATTCTAAGAGTTCTATGAGAGATAATTTATTCATAAATTATCTCCTGTTCTATCTCTTTTTTTAATCCGTCCCTTATTTGTGGATGATTGTATACTATATCTATTTTTCTTTGAAGTTTTTTTTCCAGATATAGCCACAATCCGGTCATATTATCGAGGGTTCTATTTTTTAAAATTACATAAAAATCTATATCGCTATCCTCTTTATTTTTGTTTTTCGCATATGAACCGAATAGCCCTATTTTTTCCACGGAAAATTTACTTTGTAAATATGATTTATTATCTTTTAAGAATTGTAGAATTTCCTCTTTTGTCATTTTTAAAGCTTTCAGTTTTTTATATTATAGCAAAAACGAAACTTAGTTATGTTTCGAAACTATATATTTTTTTTAACCTGTCGATATATTAGGTATATGTAATTTTCATCGACAGGAGAGAGTTTATGCAAAGACGCGGTTTTACGATGGTAGAGTTGATTTTCGTTATTGTTATTATAGGTATTTTGGCGACTATGGCTATGCCCAAATTCGACGATACGACAAACAGAGCCAAAATCAACAGCGAGCTTTCCGGAATGGAATCTATGGCCGCCGCTATTAGAGGTGCTATAGAGTTTCATGTGGAGGATTTCGGGGATGCGAAAGTAAATTGGCACAATTATGCCGATATGAACGATTCTACGGCTAACTATTCCGTTAGAGCAGCACACTACGGCAATATTAACAAATCTAAGCTTGTTTTGAAAAAGATCGCTAAGAAAAACGATAAATTAAGGATTGCCGGTTGGGCGCCCGTGGATTCTAACGGCAATTGGTCTTTTAAAGACGGATTGTATTTCGATATTTTGATGGTGGAAGGAGAAGCTTCCAACTCCAAAACGGGCGTTCCTTTTCCAAAAGAGGCTACGAATAACGATATACCGGGCAAACCTGATAGAAACGATTTTTGGGTATTTAATCCTTCGCCTGTAGATATAGTGGTAGTGGGCGGCAGCAATACTCCTATAAACAAAACGGTAGTTGAGTCGGGAAGTTTGGTTTTGGTCGATGTAAATGGTACCAAAGCGGTTAATGTAAGAAACGTTAGATTTTCCGGTCTTACAAACGGTAACGGAAGTCCTACGCAATTTTATTTCACGGCTCCTAAATAAAAATAATAGGATTTGAGTTTTGAGAAAAGCTTTCACCTTAATGGAGCTTGTAGCGGTAATTTTGATAATCGGTATTCTTGCCGGAATTATCGTGCCCAAGTTCAGATCCTTCTCCGATCAGGCCAAAAAAAGCTCCGAGATAGCGGTCGCTTCGGCGGTCGCTTCCGCTTTGGATAGAATTGAGGGAGAGTGGAGTATAAACGACGGGGATTTTGATTGGAATCATGACGGTATAGTCGATGATATCCAAAAGGATCTATCTTCCGCCGGTTATCCCTATCATCTTGATAGAGACGGCAAGACTTTCGGAGCTGTTTTGAAAAGAGACAACGGTGATAAGTTCGTTTTGCAAGCTTCCGATAGAGTTTCGTCAAAGGTTTTGTATTCCATTTTTACCGGTCCGGCAAGCGATCCTATAAACGGTGTGAAATTTTCTAACGAGAGTTTTAATATCGATATTCCCTATAAGCCTGATAAAAACGATTTTTGGCTCTACGTGATAGAGGCTAATGCTACAAATAAGGGCTGTTTTGTAAAAGGAGATTATATAGATACCAAACAGGTGGTTGCCGGAGATTTTATTTTGATAGACGTAAAAGGTAAAAAGAGAGTTGATTTTAAAAGAGACGACTTAGGAATGCATTTTAGGATAGAGTGCGATTAACTCCTAAAAGGAGGAGATTTCCTCCTTTTAACTTCAAAAAGATCAGTTGCCGTTTACTGCGTCCGCCATCGACCACATAGGCAAGAATATTCCGGCAGCAAGCAGTAAAACGAAAGAGGCGATAGCAAAGATAAGTATAGGTTCTATCATCGTAGAGACGTTATCTACCAAGTTTACGTATTTATCGGAGTAGTATTTGCTGATTTTTTTTAGCATGATATTTAAAGAACCGCTTGTCTCTCCCGCTTTTATCATCTGTATTATCATGCTTGGAAACTGTTTTGTATCTTCAAAGCCTTGAGTGAGGCTTCTTCCCTCTTCGATATCTATAACTATTTTTGATAATTTTTCTTTTATGTATCTGTTTTCGACTATTTCTATGGAAGTATTTAGGGAGTCCGTTATAGGCACTCCGGAATCGGAGAGTCTTTCAAAAACGTAAATGAATCTTCCTATCATAGCCAGTTTTATCACTTTGCCTAAAATAAATACCTTTAAAATCATCATATCGAAATAGTATCTGAACTTTTCGTTTTTACGATAAAGAAAGATAGTCAAAGCGGTAATTATAAGCAATAAAACCAAAGAGATTTGGTAGTAGTTTCTAACGAAACTCTCGATATTCAATAAAACTATTGTCGGGTAGGGTAGGGTGGTGTTGTACTCTTTGAATAGAGATTGAAATTCGGGAACTACGTTTACTATTATGAATCCGAAAGCCGCTATCATCGCTATCATCGTAAGCAAAGGATATCTTATAGCCTTTTTGAGTCTAACTCTATTATCCAAAATCTCTTGCAAAATATCGGCAAGTTTGGTTATGGCGTTACTTAGAGTTCCCGTCTGCTCTCCCAAATTTACCATCGCATAAGAGATCTCTCCAAGCTCGTATTTATACTTTAAAAACGCTTTTGTCAAAGATATTCCCGATTCTATCTGGTTTAAAATATCCTCGAAAATTCTTTTTAGTTGGCGGTTTTCCGTGGATTTTACCACATCTTGCAGGCATACGGTTACCGGAAGTCCCGCATCGAGCATAATCGCCAGATGTCTTAAAACGGCTATATAAGGCTCCAAAGAGACTCTTCTTGTCATTACGTATTTGTTAAACTGCTCTATTAGATTTTTGAATTTGTACTCTATAGGTTCGTCTATCTCTTTGATATCTATAAAGACTCCCATCGATAGATTTCGAAATTGCTTTATCGCTTCTATTTTATGAAGAGATGGGATTACTATCGTGTGTCTCTCTCCGTTTTTTAGATAGATAACTTGAAAATATTTCATGAAACCTTTACCACTCTCAAGACTTCTTCAAGAGTTGTGATTCCCATCAAAGATTTTCTAAGGCCGTCTATAATCATCGGAGCGTATCCTTCTTTTTTGGCCTCTTTTACTATTTCGAATTTGTTTGCGTTGGAGGAGATTAGGTGAGATAAAAGGTTTGTATTTTCCAAAATTTCGCTTATTACGATTCTTCCGCTATATCCCGTAAACATACATTTGGCACAGCCTTCCCCTTTATAAAACTCTACGTTTTTTGGAAGATATTTTTCCACCTTTTCCAAAATATTTCTGTGGGGTCTGTATTTGGTTTTGCAGTAGGGGCAGATTTTTCTCGCTAATCTTTGGGAGACTATTCCTATGAGAGAGTCGGCTATCAAATAGGGCTCAAGCCCCATCTGAACCATTCTCGTAATTGCGCTTGGAGCGTCGTTTGTATGGAGTGTGGAAAATACGAGGTGGCCGGTAAGCGAGGCTTGAACGGCCGCGTTTAGGGTTTCATAATCTCTTGCCTCTCCCACCATGATGATATCGGGATCTTGTCTTAATACCGATCTTAGGATGTGAGAGAATGTAAAACCTATCTTTTCGTTTACCTGAATCTGTTGAATAAGCGGCAGTCTATACTCTATGGGATCCTCTATCGTTATCGCTTTGTTTTCGACTCCCTTGATTTCGTTTAAAGCCGCGTATAGAGTGGTTGTTTTACCGCTTCCGGTGGGACCTGTTACGAAGACTATTCCGTATGGAGTGTTTAGGAAATTTTCCATCTTTTTTAGGTTTTTTTTGTTAAATCCGAGCTCATTTAGTTTCAAAAGGGCTTTTTGCTGATCCAAAATCCTCAAAACTATCGACTCTCCATAGAGAGTAGGAACGGTGGAGAGACGAAAATCGTAGCTTTTTTGAGAAATTTGCAAAGAAAATCTCCCGTCTTGCGCTTTTCTTCTCTCGCTTATATCGAGGTTTCCCAAAATTTTTATTCTGGAAGTTAGAGCATTGTAAACCTCTTTTTCGAAAATGAAGCTCTCTCTCAAGACGCCGTCTATTCTGTTTCTAACTACCGCTTGCGAGGTGGAGGGCTCTATATGGATATCGCTTGCGTTGTTGAAAACGGCGTTTTTTATGATCTGCTCTATCAGTTTCATTACAGAGCTTTGCTCGTTTTCGTTTTTTAAAGAGCCGCTTTGGATGTCTCTTTTTACGCTCTCTATCAATGATTTTGTCGTTTGAATTATCTCGAATCTCTCAAAAATATGCTTAATTTCGCTTTTTGTGGCTACATATAGTTTTATCGGTTTTACCGCGATGTGTTTTTCGAAAAGCTCTATCGCGTCGTAGTTTAGGGGATCGGCTATCGCTATATGGACGAAATTTTCATCCTCTTTGAAGACTATCGCATCGGCGTTTTTAAAGAGATTTATCGGATATGATTCGAAAAGCGAGAAATCTATCTCCACCGAAAATAGATCGATAAACTCCAATCCGAGCTGATTAGCTAAAATTTGAGCAAGCTCTTTTTCCTCTATGTATCCTTCGTTGACTAAAATTTCTCCAAGTTTTTTATTATAGGAGTTTTCTTGCTGTATAGCTAGGGCTTTTTGAAGCTGCTCTTTTGTAATAAGACCCTTCTCTTCTAAAAGATCTCCGAGACGGATTTTATTCTTTATCATTATCTGATCCTATGACTCTTTATAACCGTATCTCCTAAATACTCTTTTATCAAAATCACTGACGGCTCTTTTTTGGAAAGAGATACTCTATAGGTATTGTTTTTTGTATTTATTTCTATTATTTTGGGATTATCGGAGATTTTTTTATATTTTTTAGAAGCTATTCGGTTAAAGATTAGAGAGAGGATGTGGTCGGTTTTTGGGAAAGTTAGATAATCTATATCCGTGGAGTCTTTTAGAAACTGTAAAAGAAGGCTTTTTTGCAAAGATAGGGTTAGAAAGTATGATCTGTTTTCTCTATACTCTTTTTTACTTATCAGTTTGGGAGCTATGATCGAGAGAATATCTATTTGATCGCTTTTTGAGCAGGCGTCGCCTATCAAAGAGAGCATCGCTTCGTTGCTTTTATCGAGTATTTTCATTCCTTCCGTGCACGCCTTTTCGTAATTTTTGAATTGGTAATAAAGAATTACCGATTTGCTTAAAGAGGCGAAAGAGAAACTGAAAAAGATAGAGATTAAAAGTACGTATCTCATTTTTTCACTCTTTTTTTAGTGAGTTTTTTCAAAAGATTTTCGGCCTCTTTTGATTTGTGGTTGTTAAGATATGTTTTTAGAGCTTTTATGGCAAGTTTTTTTTGTCCGAGACTCTCTTTCGCTTTGGCATAAATTATCCAAGGTTCGGCTTTTCCGGGAGCGTATCTTGCCGCCTTTATAGACCATTTGATTGCTTTTTTGTACTTTTTTTTCTCCAAAAAGAGCTTTGCTAAGGAGATGGCGCTTTTGTAGTCTCCGAACAGATCGAAATTTCTTTTTAGAGTTTTTTCGTCTTTTATCTCTACCGTATTTAGAGCCTCTTTTTCTCTCTTTTTGGTCTTTCTTTTATATACCTCTTTTGGCATCGGCTCTTCTTTGGGCAAGGCGTTTACTTTTTGGATTTTTAGGGACTCTTTTTTCTCGATTTCCGGTTTCAACTCCTCAAGGTCTATTTTCGGGGAGAGTTTCAAAGATGGCTCTTTTTTGATCGGAGGGCTTTTTTGTTCGTTTAAAATGCTCTTTTTTATCTCTTTGACGGATGAATTATTTTGCAAGAGATAGCTTACTCCCACCAAAAGAGCTCCGATTAAAGCTCCCAAAGATAGAAATATTTTTAGATACTTTTTTCTTTGCAGTTTGTTGTATTTTCTTTCCAACTCTTCGAAACTGTTATTTAACATCGATAAGTCCTAAATCTATAGCCGCCATAGTTAGCAGCTTTTTGTTTATTTTTTGGTACTCTTTTAGGTTGTTGTCATGAGCGTATGATAAAAGCTCGAAAAGTGTGGACATATATCTCTTTAGCATTCTGAAATTCCTTTGTGTGAAATTGGCTATCATTTCGAAATGCCTCTCTTCGAACATCGATGAGATCTCTCCTAAGGAGTTGTTTAGAAGTTTGCTTTGTATATATCTGCTAACTTCCGAAGTTTGTAGAGGCTTTAGATTGATATCGGCGTGAAATCTGCTTTTGAAATAGTCGGATTTCAGTATCTTTCTTCTCTCTTTATAGTGCATGGAGAGAACGAATTTAAATAGTTTGGTATCGCTTAAAATTCTTATAAGCTCAAGCTGCTCGTCGGTAAGGATCTGCGCTTCGTCTATGAATATGGCGTTTTCTATATTTTGGTAAAGCTGAATGGTTTTTTCCTTTAATTCTCCGTAATTTAGATTCGTTTCATACTCTCCGAGCCGTTTATAGATCAATTTTTTGAAAAACTCCTCTTTGGTAAAGAAGGGGTCTTTAAAAAAGATTATATTTCTTCTTTTTTGAATTTTCTCTTTAACGTAGCTTAGCATAAAGGTTTTTCCCACGCCCGGATCGCCCGTTAGAAATATGAGAAAGATGTTTTTCGAATTTAAAGCCTCAAAAAGCTTTTTTCTTACCTCTTCGGCGCTGAAGCTGTCGAAATATTCCTGAGTGTTTATGATGTCGTTGAAAATCTGCTGCGCTTTGTCGAATCGATTCATTCTGTAATCCTGTGTTCGAAATCTTCAAGAGTCGGGAACGATTTAAATTTTTCGTCTCCGTTTATTATATAGGGTGTGATTATCATTATAAGCTCGCTCTTTACGCTCTTTTTGCGAGTGCCGCTAAATGCGTGCTTTATGATGGGAATGCTTCCTAAAATGGGCACTTTCGTATTTACCGTCTCTTCTCTTTTTTGAATCAGCCCTCCAAGAAGAATCTTTTTGCCGTTTTTGACTTTCACTATGGAAGAGAGCTGTTTTAGTTTAACGTCCGGAGCGAGATAAGGCACTCCTTTTTCATCTTTGTGTTCATCCGCTATTTCGCTTACTACCGGATTTATCTTTAGGATAATATCGTCATTTTGAGTTATTTCGGGAGTGATATCCAAAGTAATTCCCACAAACGTGGAATCCACTTGATATTCCGGGGTTGTTGTGGTGCCGGAATTGGTGGAGGTTGTGGTAACTCCGGTGGAGTATTGGTAGTTTACCTCTTTTCCTACGTTTATGATTGCCGGCTGATTGTTTAGAGTTAGGATTTTGGGGTTTGATACGATGTTTACCTTTCCTTGCGTTTTTAGAAATTGCATCAAAGCCTCTATCGTAAAATTATAGCCTATTAGGTAGTTTGGATAAGAGAAGCTTCCTTGCACCACCTTATCTACCCTGCTTTTCGTAGCGTCCGAGTTTCCTTGCAAAGATATTTGAAATTTGCTCCAATCTATCCCTTCGTTGTGCTCTTTGTCAAATGTGATTTCTATGATTTTGGTATCGATAAGAACCTGTTTGTGGAGTCTTTTTAGAATGGTTTTGACATATTTTTCCACCTCTTTTATCTGGTTGTATGTGCCGGTAACCGTTAAAATCCCGGCTTCTTGATTTATCATCACTTTCGCTTCGGCTTTGGGATCGGAAGATAGAATGTTTTTAATCTCTTTTTCTATTTTGTCCCAAAATTTAAATTCCGATGTAAAGTTTACGGTGGTGGAATCATCTCCGTCTTCTCCCGAAGAGCCCGTTTTTATTGTTTTGTTGCTGCTGCTTTTTCTTTGGGAGAAACTTACGTAGTCTATTGGAAAGCTTTTGGTTATTTTATAGGATATTTTCAGTATTTTTCCGTTTTTTTCAAGAGTATAGAATAAATTGTTATCTTTTAAAAGCATATCC
This sequence comes from Campylobacterota bacterium, assembly GCA_013154075.1. Lineage (GTDB taxonomy): Bacteria > Campylobacterota > Campylobacteria > Campylobacterales > JAADDG01 > JAADDG01. The sequence goes on from JAADDG010000044.1 coordinate 14,141, forward strand.
AAAAGTTCCGTTAGCGTGAAATCGTGAACGTTTATGTAGCTTATATTTTTCTCAGCCTTTCTTTTGCTCTCTTTGTCTTTGAAAATGATGCTTATTTTGCAGATGGAGGCGATATTTTCCAAAACATCGAGTATCGATACTTCGTTTTCATCTCCGTTTACGCTGAAAGTGAATAGTTTTTTGTCGCATACTTCGTTTGCCGATATCTGCTGTAAGGTTGTAAAAACGAATAAAAAAGATATTAGAATTTTCTTCATCTTACTATTTCCTTCACTTTCAATAAAGAGGGCTTTTTATATAGCTTTAAGAGAATCGTTTTTTGGCCTCTTTTTAGCCAAACTCTTTGCTCTTCGATCTTTATTATTTTGTAGTTTCCGACTCTACTTCCCTCTTTTAGCCATTTTCCGTTTATTAAAGCCTCTTTGTTGAGGATGGCTTTTAGCTTGAGAGGGGTTCTTTTTTTTATTATCTTTTTTTTCACTTTTTTCTTTTTTGTAGGAAAGAAGGGATCGTAACTTATCTCTATCTTTCTTTCCGTTTTCGAAAAGGTTTTTAGCTTTTCTATTTTTTTTAATATTTTGCTTATATCTTGCGAGAAGGCGCAAGAGAGCGTCAAAAGCACTATTACGGTTTTTCTAATCATAACTTAATTCCGTATAGAATCCAGACAAAAGAGAACTCTACGGAGTCTTTTGCTTTTTTTAGATCTATATCGTTTATATCGGATAAAATATTTACTTCTTCAATGGAGTTAATAAAGTTTATTATATTTTTAAATTGTCCCCTTCCTTTTATCTCCATCCTTTTCATCTCTTTTATGCCGTAAAAATTTACGGTTTGATTCTCATCTTTTGCGACTTTTTTGATGTAAGCTATTTTTAGGTTTTCTTTGATGGAGTTTTTTAACACTCTATCCAAAGCTTTTGCGAACTTCTCCTCTTTATAAAGATATGGAAGGGCGTAGAGTTTGGATTCTATGAGGTTTAGGTTCTCTTTTAGATCGTTTACTTCGCTCTTTTTTTCGAGAAGCTCCTTTTTTAGGGTGTTTAGTTTACGATTTAGAGCGTTTGGATTCTCTTGTGTTAGAGATTGTTCTAAGGATTCTATTTCATATCGGAGATTCTCTTCTTTATCTTTTAGGGGAGGGAGTATATATTTTAGGAAAACGGCTATTATCAGCAAAAAAGAGAGGGTATAAATAATGGCTTTATGTCTTGGAGGAGAGTTTTTTAAAAACTCCTCCAATTTTTCGAAAGACGATTTCATCTCTCTATCTTTATTAGACTCGTGTAGGCGTCTTTGTCAAGTTTGATTTCATCCGTTTCTACGTCGCTAAAACCTTTCTCTTTCAAAAGATCGCCCATAAATTTTGCTATGGTGTCTCTTTTTTCCTCTTTGGAGACTATTTTTAGGGTGATTTCGTTTCTGTTTTTTTGTCTGATCTCTTTAACCTGCAGACGATACTTTTCCAACAAAGCGTCTATCTCCGCTATCATTTGCGTATATGCTCTTTTGTTCGGCAGATGATCGGAGATGTCGTTTACTATTTTCTCTATTTGGGCTATTCTGTCTTGTCTGATTTTAACCTCCTTATCTATCGATTTGATCTCTCTTTTTAGCTCCTCTATCCTCTGTTTTGTAAGAAAAGTGCTGTTTTGCATCTCTTCATATTTTTGAGATAGTAATTCATATTTTTTTTGAAGATTTACTATCTGATACTCTTTATAAATAGGATAGGCGGATAGAATTATAATACAAGCAGCCAAAAAAGCGATAAATTTTCCGCTTTCGCTTTTTAGAAAGGAGGGTTTTTTGGCAAAAATCGTTATATTTTCATTCTCGTCGGAATTTTTCGCTTTGTGATATATATAGACGGCCGTTATTAGATCGAGTTGAGAGAAATCTTTTTTTGTTTTGAAAAAGGAGTGTTTATAGAGCATTATTTCGTTTTCTTTGGAAAATAGGTTTAAAAGCTCCTTTGCTCCTCTTATCGTTTTGTCTTCTACGGAGAAAAATATTCTATCTATTCTCTCAAAGCCGTAAATATTTCTGTTGTGTACCGCTATGTTGGATATTTTCGTAAATATTTTTGAAAAGATCTCTATTAAAGCTCTATATAGAGGATACTCGGGCGGCTCATACAGGCTCTCTTTCAGTCCCTTTTCAAAAAGAGTCTTTTTCAATGACTTAAGATCTATCTCCACTTCAGGGGATATGTTTTTGATATCTTTTAGGATCTCTTTTAGAGTCGGTAGAGATTTCGAAGAGATATACTCTCCTTGTTTGTAAAAGACGGCGAACGCCTCATCTTCATAAATAGTTATGAAAATGTCGTTTTCTTTTTCTAATATTTTATTTTCATATAGAGCTTTATAGCTTAAAAAAGGGATGGCCAAAAAATCTATATGTTTGCTTTTTTCAACTATTTTGGAAAATCTCTCTTGAAGTTTGTCTATCTCTATCGCATAGGCGTCTATTATGTAGCTATCTTCCTCTTTTATCTTTTTTACAATATAGCCTATTTTATACTTTTTATTTAGATCAAGCCCAATCTCTTCATACATTTTCATCTCTACGAAAGTATCGAGATTGTGTTTTAGATCGTTTTCGTGGGCTTTTATGGAGTGTAGAATCATATCTTGGTATAGAATTCTGGAGCCTATGAATAGTTTTTTGGGATTTTTTATTTCGCTGTCTATAAATTCGGCTCCGTAATATCTGATAGTGGCTTGATTTAAAGGGTTTATATAAAAAATAGTTCCTTTATGCAAAACCTTCTCCTTATCTTATCACTACAAGTCCGCTAAAGGGCATAATTACAAGCTCTTTTTGCTCCTCTTTGTTTATGACTCTAACTATCAGAGGATTTTTTATCAGTTTTTTTTTAGAATCCTCTTTCGTAAAGGGTTTGCCTTCATTATCGAAACATAGTTTTTTATCTTTTAGAGTGTTGTTTAAAATAACTATTTTGGTATCTTTATTAAATAGGTTGTTTTTCGCTCCTTTGGAGCTTTCGTTCAAAATTTCGCTATCCAACGTCAAGCAATTTTCCTTCTTTTCGTTTAAAAGAGCTTTGGCTTGAGTCTCTTTTATTTTGTAAAAAAGATATGAAGTATCTTTGGATAATACGGTATCGGGAATCACCTCTTTGGCAATTACGGCTATTATTCCCACTATCATTATCGTAACTACTACCTCAAGAACGCTGAAAGCCTTTCTCATCAAATTCCTTTAAATTTTTTGCAAAGTGGTTTCGCTTATCTCTATTTGCTCTTTTACTTTTTTGTTATTCGGATTGTTTTTTACGACGACTTTCAATAAAACCATTCCGTGTGAAACGTCGCTTTCTATCTCTTTTGCGTTTTCGCAATATCCGAGAGCTTTAGAGTTTTTCGATAGATAATATTTCTTGATGTAAATATCGGCTATAAAAAGTTTATCTTTAGAAATTATTTTAATTTTTTGAAGACAGTTTAATTTTTTGCCTCTGTCGTATCCGCTTATAGCAAGAAGAGAGAGCTCTATGGAATTTTTCAAAAAGAGCTTTGCTTTTTGCATAAAAAAAGCATTTACGTTCTCTCTTTGAGAGAGTTTCAAAAACTTCATTCCCATAAGCAAAAAAGAGCTTATTAACACCATCAATAAAATCATATAAAGAATGGAAAAACCCTTTTTCAAAATATAACCTTTTGTGTAAATAGAGATATTTGATGTTTTGTTTTCAGTTTTTTGAATAGAGTTGCTTCGAAAAGTATGCTTTCATATTTGGTTTTTATTTTGAAATCTTTTATATTCCTTGATAGAATCGTAACTTTTCCGGCTTTAGAGGATGAGTTCGGATCGGCGCAAAAGCTCTCTTTTTTCCAAGGTCTGTAATCGTAAAAAAGAAGCAGATCGCTCTCTTTGATTTTTACGGGCAGTTTTTTTATGCACTCTTCTTTTTTGTCTATATCTTTTGCCAAAGCTATTGCGTAGGCGGAGGAGCAGAGATAGAACTTTTCGAATATTTCAAAAGGCTTGTTTTTTATGAAAAATCTCTCCGTTTGGGAGCTGTTTTTTATTTTTATGATTTTTTTCTCTTTCGATTGGTGCCAGCCGTAGAAGTTTTTGAAATCTTTGTCAAAAGGGGAACCTCCATCATCAAAAGGGCCGCTAAATATCAAAACTATCTCATCTTTTGAAAATAGATCTCCGCTTTTTGAAAATCTTTCTTTTACTCTTTCGTTTACTTTGGTTAGATTCGTATCGGGAGAAAATAGAGACAAAGAGGAGATATCGCACCTTTTCATATCCAAAAACGAAGAGTAGTCTCCCTCATCTAAAGCCTCTTTTTCAAAAGAGATCCATTCGAAAATCGGGTAGGATTTGTTTGAAAATATTGAAGCAAATTTTGAATTTTTGGGATCGTACGTAATCAAAGAGGCGGGAACTCTCGATGACAAGAGAGCCTCTATCTGGGAGGATAGAAGTTCTTTTTGCAAATTTAAGGTAGTTAGGGTTTTGGATCTTTCGTAGCTTTTGTAAATTTTATCCACACTCATTAAAACGGCCAAAGAGACAAGCGATAGGATCGTAATGGTCGTTATCACTTCCATTAAAGTAAAGGCTCTTTTTACCATCTTTCCCCCTCTATCAAAATAGAACCGAGATTTGCGCTAAAGTAGCTAAAAGAGGTTATGTTTTTGTCCTCTTTAGATAGTGTTACTTTGATCTCTTTTAGGTTGGAGCTTTTTTTAGCCGGGGAGATTTTGGATAGATCTATTAGAGCGCTTTTTTTTGTATAGTCGTATGAAAATATTTCATCGCCCTCTTTTACATAAAATATATCTATTTTGATGGAGTATTTTTTATGATATTTGAAAAAATCTATCTTTTTGTCGGCATAGTCGTTTAAAGAGTCGTTTTCGCCGCTTTTTTTTATAGGGTATGAGGCTTTTAGAAGATCTTTGCAGTTTCTCTCTTTGGAAAAAGATCCTATTCTAACTTTTGAGATTTTATCGCATTCAAGATTTGGGTTTTTGGAATCGGTTAGTAAAATTTGGCCGCTTTTTGAACTGTTTTCATCCCATGGAACGGTTTTTAGATAATTTATCCAAGATAGAGGGGGTGTAAGCAGCTCCTCTTTTAGCGTAAATTTTGAGCTTTCGTTCATGGCGGAGTAGATTTTCATAACGGATGGAATAATTAAGCTCATCATTACTATAGTTATTAGAAGTTCCATAAGTGTTAGAGCTTTTTTCATCTGAAAACTTTCGGATATCTCTTTTCTACAGATATGTTCGTATCTTCAAGCAGAGTTTCGTTTTTTGAAGGGTTTGCGGAGCTATTTTTTATATATAGATATTTAAAGCACGGATGTTGTGCACAAGATGAGTTTTGTTCGAACGAATAGCCGTAATAATCGCTTTTCCAAAGCCAAGAGGGAATATTTATATGAAAATAGGCGGAAATGCTTTCGTTGTTTTTGGAGAGGATATTGAATTTGATCTCTCCGTTTTCGGTTTTTATGTTTTGTATTTCTATATTTAGGGAATCGCTATTTAAAAAGGGTGAGTTTTTGGGCACGAAATCGTAAGAGAAAAGAGAGGTTTGATTGTCCTTTCTGTTTATAAACCAATTTATCTCCTCCTCTTCGAAATTTTTGAAATATTTATCGCAATCTTTTTTGCAGTAGATCTCTATCAAAATTTCATTTTGTGAGGGGTTTTTGTCCGTCTTTAGATCTTTTGTCTGCGTTTTTGCGTAGAAAAAGAGAGCCCTTTTCTCGATATGGGCAAAGATTTTTCCTTTCGCTTTCGTTAGGGTATCTTTGAGTGTGACGGTAATGTTTGATTCTTTGTTTGTAAAGAAGGGATTTTTGGGAAGGCTTTCGTTTCTTTCGTAATTAAAGAGTATCTTTTTTAGATCTATTTTCGCTTTTCCGTCTTTAAATGAGATATTTTGATCAAAAAGAGTTAGATTGGCCTCTTTTGCGATTAAA
>JAADDG010000069.1 GCA_013154075.1 Campylobacterota bacterium
AATTCATCCGATAGAGCGAATCCGTAAAAGACGGCTTCCCTTTTTTTGCCGAAATTCTCCAGCTGATCGAGCCAATAAGCCTTTCCTCCGCTATCCGCCTCTCTGTCGAAAAACGTCTTGTAAGTTCTATCCAAAAATTCGCTATCGCTTAGATTAAGACTTTTAAATTCGGGTGAATCGTAAAAGAATTTAGCTACTTGCGTAGCGCTCCATCCTTCGTTTTTCATTTTGTTTTTCCATACCGAAAGCCCCTCCGCATCCGCGTTTCTACCCAAAATATTTTGATAGAGCCTCTCTATGAAAGCGTCAAGTTGCGAGTCGTCCGCTTTTAGATTTTGAGAAGTTAGCGATGTAAAAATCGCAACCATAAAAAAGATTCCCAAGAGATAACGTAATCTCCGCATTGCACACCTCCTATTTAAAATATTTAAAATTATACCCTAATTAAATAGATATATTTAAATATAATAATTTTGATTCATTTCGCGGTAAAAAATTGTTTTCCAAATAAAAGAAATCGGCAAAATTTATATACGGTTTAGGAAGTGATCATAGAGAGGCTATTTTGTTTTTTTGAGAGTGCAAAAGGGATCTTATCTCTTCGAAAAGCTCGAAATTTTCGCTATTTTTCTCTATCAAAACCTCATATTTCAAAAAAGTTTTCCAAACCTTTTCATATCCTTTTAAATTCCCTCTTTTATAAAGAGCCAATGCGGTGGCTCCGTTTATAAAGCCTTTTAGGATATTCGATACAACGGGATCAGTTTTTTTATATCTTTTCCACGGATCCTCCAAAACTTCATGAGCTTCTACAAACTCTTCGTTTAAGATCATCTTTTTAAAAATATCGCATCTATTTTTCACGCCTCTCCTTTAGGAAGTTTCTCTACATAAATAGATTGTGAAGGGAAAGCGAAATCGGCATCTTCATATTTTTCCACTATTTCCATAATTTTTAGATTTACATCCTCTCTTATATCCATATATTCCGACCAAACCGCGGTATTTGTAAAGGTGTATACGAAAATGCTAAGAGAGCTATCTTGCATTTCATCAAAGTTTACCAACATGGTGGCGTTTTGTGCGATACCCGGATGTGATTTTAGCATCGATTTGATATCCTCTAAAATCTTTTGCATAGTTTCTCTTGACGTGGAGTAGGTTAGTCCGACTCTCATTTTGATTCTTCTTATTCCTCTTCTTGAGAAGTTTTCTATAGGGTTATTGGCTATCATTTGATTCGGGACGGTAACGAGAGATTTCTCGAAAGTCCTTATTTTTGTGGTTCTAAGGCCTATCTCCTCCACCGTTCCTTCGACCGATCCAACTTTTATCCAATCGTCTATCTTCAAAGCGCTATCGGCTAAAATCGTCAAACCTCCGAAAAGATTTGCCGCCGTATCTTTAGCCGCCAGTGCAAAAGCCAAACCTCCAAGTCCCAAAGAGGCCAAAAAGGCGCTTACATTTATGGACCACTCCTGCAAAATCGCTACAAGCCCCACGGAGAAGACAAAGATTTTCAAAGTCTTTACGAAAAAGGCTCCGATTTCTCTATACATCTCTTTACCGAATTTCTTAGCAAACTTGTATATGGAGCTTTCCAACGCGGTAACCAAATCGTAGAAAAACCAAAAAATAGTGAAAATGATTAGAGATCTTATCAATTTTTGGACAAAGTCGCTTGAGATGCCCATATAGTCGAATCCGAGATACAATCCTATGATAACGAACGCAAACTTCAAAGGACCGCTGACAACTCTTAGGATTTTGTCATCGATACTTGTTTGAGTCTTTCTAACAAGCCTTTGTAGAGTCTTTATAACGATCAAAGAAAAGAGCTTTCTAAAGATCAAAAAGAGAAGAAATATTCCAAATCCCCCGGCAAACTTATATAAAGGCACGTCAAATAGAGTCTTTTCCTTCATAAATGAAAAGATACTCTCTTTTAAGCGGAAAATATAGGCTTTCATATCTCCGAAATAGAGTTTCAAAGCTTCGTTTAGAAAATCTCCCAAATACTCTCTGTAGAGATCGGGATTTTTGTGAAGCTTAGATATGTCGTTTGAGATATTTTCCATATCCGACAAAACTTCCTCTTTTTTTGCCTTTAGATTCTCAAAGAATTTAATAAGTTCTATTTTTACTATATTTTTTTGCAGATCGTCTATTTGAGAGTAGTATTTGTCTATGGAGTCCTCTACCGATATCAAAGCCCTTTCGTTACTTAGCAGTTTATATCTCTCTTTCTCAAGCAGCAATTTGTTTACGATTTTATTCAATCTATCTATTTTCTTTTGAAAAAGAGGGAGCGTTTTTTTGTATTTGTCATATTTAAATGAAATATCTTTTATTTTTTCCAAAAGTTTTTTGGAGAGTATTTGATATTTTTCATCAACTTTTTTGGTGAAATCTTTAATAATTTTAAGTCTTTTGTAAAAATAGGCGTATTGAAGCTGAAGCGTTAAAAGATTGGTGGCGTTTTGATCCAAATCCTCTATACTGCTTTTTAAATCCTCTAAATTCTCTTTTATCTTTTCGCTATCTTTTTTGAGAGCTTCATTTTCGACTTTTTGATCTATCAAGCTAAAGAGAGCCTCTACATACTGTTTATCGGTTTTTATTTTATCTATGTCTATCTCTTTTACTTGAAACTCTTTAGAGAGATTCTTTATTTTTAAAATAATCGTTTTTTGAAGTTTGGCTTCCGCGCTTTGGCTTTTGTTTAGAAAAGAGAGCAGCTCGTTATAAACGGTGGCGTTATCTTCAAGCAGTTTTTTATCTATTTGAGCGCCGTAGAGATTGAATAAAAATATAAAAATAAACAGCAGATATCTCATTAAAGATCCTTTTTAAGCTCCCGATTTTTTGAAAGGGAGTATAACATAGTGCTATAAAATTTATCATTAAAACGGAAGAGAAAATTTAGCCCGAAATTCCTTAAAATCAAAGAGTTATTAAACAATTTCCTGTTAAAATTGCAAAAAAAATTTTAACTCTAAAAAAGGACGAAGATGAGAGCGCTTCTTAGTGTCAGCGACAAAACCGATATAGTCTGGTTTGCAAAAGAGCTTGAGAATTTAGGTTATGAGATAATCTCCACCGGCGGAACATACAAAGTACTTAAAGAAAACGGCATAAATGCTATAGAGATAAGCGAAGTTACCAAATTCCCCGAAATGTTTGAAGGAAGAGTAAAGACTCTAAATCCATACATCCACGGAGCTATTTTATATAGAAGAGATAAAGAGGAGCATAGAAAAACGGCAAAAGAGCATGGAATAAAAGATATAGATATAGTTTGCGTAAATCTCTATCCTTTCAAAGAGACGATAGAAAAGACTGATGATTTTGAAGAGATAATCGAAAATATCGATATAGGCGGCCCAGCGATGGTAAGAAGTGCGGCTAAAAATTTCGAATCGGTTTTGATAGTGACCGATACGAAAGATTACAAAAAAGTTATAGAGGCTTTGAAAGAAAATAAAAACGATATGGAGTTTAGAAGAGAGCTTATGATAAAGGCTTTCGAGCATACGGCTTCATATGACTCGATGATAGCAAACTATATGAATAAAAGATTTAAAGGGGGTTTTGGAAACAAGCAGTTTATAGTGGGAGAGAAGGTTTTTGACACAAGATACGGAGAGAATCCTCACCAAAAAGGAGCACTCTATCAGTTTGAAGATTTCTTTACTAAACATTTTGAGACGCTAAAGGGAGAGGCGAGTTTCAACAATCTAACCGATATCAATTCGGCCGTCAAAATAGCGGCGGCTTTCGGGAATGAACCTGCGGTTTGTATCGTAAAGCACGGAAATCCTTGCGGTTTTGCGATAAAAGATAATTTGAAAGAGAGTTATATCGAAGCCCTAAAATGTGATCCGATTTCAGCTTATGGCGGAGTGGTGGCAATAAACGGTAAGCTTGATAAAGATTTGGCCGAAGAGATAAATAAAATATTTGTAGAGGTGATAATCGCCGCCGATGTGGATAAAGAAGCATTGGATGTTTTTGAGAAGAAAAAAAGAATCAAAATATTCTCTCAAAATAGCAACTTTCTAACTCTGCCAAACGACACTTATGACTTTAAGCATATAGAAGGAGGATTTGTCTATCAAGAGGCCGATAAAGTTAAAGATGATGAGATCAAAAACGCAAAACTCGTAAGCGAAAAAGAAGCCTCCAAAGAGCAGATGAAAGATCTTGAGATAGCTTATAAAGTAGCCGCACTGACTAAATCAAACTGCGTGGTTTATGTGAAAGATTCGGCGATGGTAGCTATCGGAATGGGAATGACAAGCAGAGTCGATGCCGCAAAATGCGCTCTTAGAAAAGCTTCCGAGCTTGGTCTCGACGTCAAGGGAGCGGCGATGGCAAGCGAGGCGTTCTTTCCGTTTAGAGATAGTGTAGATGAAGCGGCGAAAGCCGGAATCTCAGCTATAATCGAGCCTGGCGGAAGTATAAGAGATGACGAGGTGATAGAGGCGGCAAACGAGCACAAAATCGCTTTGTACTTTACCGGCGTTAGACACTTTTTGCATTAAGGAGATTTTTAATTATGTTTGAAGAGTTTAGAATAACAGACGAAAATTTAGACAAACAAAAAGAGATAGTTTTACAAATTATTAAAGATAATGAAGAGAACATAGAAAAACTTTTAAAAATTGAGTATAAAAATTACGATAATTTTATTACTCCTTATCAATTAATGCATGAAAAACTAGGATTTTACTTTTCTCCCATCTCTCATTTAAATAGTGTTAAAAATTCTAAAAAAACCCAAGAA
>JAADDG010000109.1 GCA_013154075.1 Campylobacterota bacterium
GAGAGTATCTTTAGATGAGCTTTTGAAAAGAAGCGAAATAGTATCGATTCACGCTCCTTTGAACGAAAAGACAAAGAACTTGATAGGCAAAGAGGAGCTTGATTTGATGAAAGAGGGCGCTATTTTGCTAAATCTCGGTAGAGGAGGAATCGTAAACGAGCGCCATTTGGCCAACAAAATAAATGAGGGCGATCTTTATGTGGGGCTGGATGTTTTGGAAAAGGAGCCTATAGAGGAGGATCATCCTTTGATGTTTGTAAGAAATAGCGACAATCTTTTGATCACTCCCCATATTGCGTGGACGAGTGTGGAAGCAAGAAAGAGGCTTATAGAGGGAATTTATGAAAATATCAAAAATTTCGTAAAGGAGAAGAGATGAAAAAAAATGTGATAAAATTACTCTTAATTTTTTCCGGCCTACTTTTACTATTTAGCGGATGTAGCGAGAGAGTTTACAACAGAGCTCAAGTTGGAGCGATAAACGTCTCTTATACCGGAGTGATAGAGGCGGTAGATCCCGTCAAAGTGGAAGGTAAAGGTGTGGGAAGTTTCGTAGGAGCCGTCATAGGCGGAATATTGGGACATCAAATCGGAAGCGGAAGCGGTAAGGCTCTGGCTACGATGGGAGGAACGCTTGCCGGTTCTATCGTGGGTGATGAGGCCGATTTCGTAGACGGCTATAAAATCACTATCAAACTCGATAAAGGCGGAGAGATCACTACCATATTGACTAAAGACGAGATAGGAAAAAATCCTTTGAAAGTGGGAGATAGAGTGAAAATTTTGGTCAGCGGAAACAGAGTAACTGACATCGAGAGAATAGGGAGATAGATGGTAGATATTTTGATTATAGGCGGAGGGGGAGCCGGACTAAGCGGAGCTTTGAGAGCCAAAGAGATGGGCGCTAAAGTTTTGGTGGTGAATAAAGCCTATCCCACAAGAGCTCAAACCTCGATGGCCCAAGGCGGGATAAATGCCGTTTTGGAAGATGATAAAGAAAAGATAAAAGCTCATATAGAGGATACTTTGAGATCCTCTATGGGGCTTGGCGATGAAGAGATGATAAGAAAGATGTGTGAAAACGCCAAAGAGGGCGTGTTGTGGCTCGATAGAATCGGAGTGCCTTTTAGCAGAACCGAAGATGGCAAAATAGCGCAAAGAAAACTTGGAGGGGCTAAAGATAAAAGAGCCTGCTACTCTCAAGACTATACCGGGCTTAAGATACTTCACACTCTTTACGATCAGTGCGTAAAAGAGAATATCGAGATCTTGAATGAAAAGTTTCTTTTGAACTTTATCGTAGAGGACGGAGAGGTTTTCGGGGCTACCTTCTTGGATATAAGAGAGATGAAGGTTGAGCCTATCTATGCAAAGAGTGTGATAGTGGCAACCGGAGGATACGCTCATCTATATCACGGATTTAGTACAAACTCCTCTCACGCTACCGGCGACGGAGTGGCTGCGGCTTTGAGAGCGGGCGGAAAGCTTAGCAATCTCGAATTTGTCCAATTCCACCCGACCGCTTTGAAAAACAGCTCCATTTTGATAAGCGAGAGTGCCAGAGGTGCCGGAGGAAAACTTCTAAATCAAAAGGGCGAGAGATTCGTAGATGAGCTAAAAACGAGAGACGAAGTCTCAAGAGCCGTCTTTAGAGAGATAGAGAAGGGAAATGAGGTCTTTTTGGATATCAGACATCTTGGAGAGGAGTTTATAGAGGAAAATCTCCCTCAAGAGAGAAAGCTTGCCATCTTTTATGAAGGAATCGATCCTATTAAGGATCTAATCCCCATCAAACCGGCAGCCCATTATACGATGGGAGGAATTGCGGTAAATAGAGATCTTCAAAGCTCCATAAGAGGACTTTTTGCGATAGGAGAGGCTTCCGAGGCGATGACGCACGGAGCCAATAGGCTTGGCGGAAATTCTCTTCTTGAGCTTGTGGTATTTTCCAAAGACGCGGTAAGAAACGCTTATGAGTTTGCTAAAAAAAGAGATAGTTTCAAAGAGCCCAAAGAGCAGATCAAAAAGGATGAAAATTTCCTAAATGCCGTCTATTATCTGCCAAACAAGATAGACTTTTATGAAAAAAGGGAGATGATAGGCAAGATCCTTTATCAAAATTGCGGAGTTTTTAGAGAGGATATCAATCTAAAAGCAGCACTTTCTTATGTAAGACAGGCTCAAAAAGAGCTCCCTTTCATGGGTATTTCCGATAAAAGCAGAGTTTACAATACCAATCTGGTTGAGTTTATAGAGTTTGGTAATATGCTTGAATTGAGTGAAGCTTTACTGGTAGCGGCAATTAGCAGAAGAGAGAGCAGGGGAGCTCACTTTAGAGAGGATTTTCCAAAAAGTGATAAGAGTTATGAAGCAAGGAGCATCATTTGGAAAGAAGAGGGCGTAATTTGCGGAGATTTTGTAAAGGTGGGAAATGAGATTTAGGATAAGAAGAACGCTTGAAGAAAAGAGTCAAATAGTAGAGTATGAAATCCCGTTGGAAAATCCCACTCTTTTGGAAGCTTTGAACTATTTGAAGTTGAAAGTGGATAGAAGCCTTACCTTCTCAAGCGGATGCAGAAGCGAGATATGCGGAAGCTGTGCAGTTAGGGTAAACGGCAAAGAGAAGCTTGCATGCGGATATAAACTGCAAGAAAACGATCTTATAGAGCCTTTGAGATACGGAGAGGTTATAAGGGATCTGGTTGTGGATATGAACGGGGCTTTGGATACGCTAAAGAGATCTAAAGCCTATCTTGATAGTTTCAAAGAGGCCACTATCACTTATGAGGATGAAAAAAGAATAGAGATTCAAACGGACTGTATTTTGTGTGTGAGCTGTTTTAGCTCGTGTCCCGTTTTGGAGGTAAACGGGGAGTTTTTGGGGCCGTTTGCCTTAACGAGAGTCTATAGGTATGTAAACGACAAAAGAGAAGCTAATGTCAAAGATAAGATAGATGTGATACAAAAAAACGGGATTTGGGATTGTACTTTGTGCGGAGAGTGTACTATGGCTTGTCCGCAAGGGATAGATCCCAAGAACGATATTTTGATGTTAAGGGGCAAAAGCTCGGAGTTTGGATATAGCGATCCTTCGTTTTCGCAAGGATTTGGGGGATTTGATGATTTCGGATTCAATCCGAGCGGATTTTAGAAAGGAGAGATAATGGCAAAAGAGCACAGTTTCGATATTTCCGCACAGATAGATACTCAAGAGCTAAAAAACGCTCTCGATCAGGCAAGAAGAGAGGTTTCAAACAGATACGATTTTAAGGGTTTGACGGCCGAGTATGATTATAACGAGAAAGATAAAACTATCACAATAACCGCTTCAAGTGACAGTAAAGCCGATGCGATGATAGATATACTGCTCTCTAAGATGATAAAAAGAGGTCTTTCTCCCAAAGCCTTGAAAGAAAAGAGCAGAGAGGACGCAAGTAAAGGCAATAAAAGAGTCATTATGCAGATAAGAGATACGCTCTCTACCGATGAGGCCAAAAAGATAGTGAAAGATATCAAAGCTTTGAAACTGAAAGTGCAAGCCTCTATCAGGGGAGATGTGGTTAGAGTAAGCGGCAAATCGATAGATGATCTTCAAGCCGTTATAAAAGCTATCAGAGAGAAAGATTACGATCTGCCTCTAAATTTCATAAATATGAAGTAGGATTTGAGATGAAAGTTTATGGGATAAAGACTTGCGGAAGCGTTAGGAAGGCTTTGAAGTTTTTTAACGATCAAGGTATTGAGTATGAGTTTCACGATCTAAAAAAAGAGCCTGTCGGGTGTGAGAAGATAGAGGAGTGGCTCAAAAAAGTCGATATCGATACTCTATTTAATAAAAAGGGAACCAAATATAGACAGCTTAAGTTAAAAGAGCTAAATTTGGACGATGAAGGCAAAAAAGAGTGGCTTTGCAAAGAGAATCTTTTAATAAAAAGGCCTGTTATCGAGCTTGATAATGGAGATGTGATAGTCGGTTTTGACGAAAAGAGATATAAAGAGATTTGGGGGTAAAGGGATTTGCTCTCTTTGCTTCTCTCTTTGCTTAGCGTCTATTTTTTCGTTTTGCTGGGAGTTTTGAGCAAAGTCTTTTTCAAAGAAAAAATTGATGCCAAAACGGTAACTCTGCTTTCAGTTTATTTCTTTCAGCCATTTTTGACTTTCTGGGGGCTTACTAAAAGGCCTTTCGATACTTCGCTAATTAGCGCGCCTATCTGGTATCTTGGGATCGTTTTGACTCTTTTGGTTTTTTTGTATTTTTTGGGAAGAGTGCTTTTTGAGGATAGGAAGAAAAGAAGCGTCTTTACGATCGCGGGACTTATAGGAAATACCGGAAATTTGGGGATTCCTTTGGGAATAGCGGTTTTTGGCGAGGTATCTATCCCATATACTACTTTGATCAATATAGCCAATGTTTTTGTGGTTTATACTTTCGGGACATATTTCTATTCAAGAGGCAGTTTCTCGGCTAAAGAGTCTCTTTTGAACGTAGTAAAGATTCCTATTTTGTGGGCTGCCGTTTTTGCGATAGCTGTAAATTTGGCAGGTATCAAGATACCTTCCTCTATCGAAGAGTCTTTGAAAATGGGAGCTTATGCAAGTATTGTTATTCAGCTTATGCTCTTTGGGATATATCTGTATTCGGTTAAAGTTAAATCTATAGATTTAAAACTTACCGTTTGGACGGTTTTTATAAAGTTTATTTTGCTTCCGGGAGTTACATTTTTGGTTCTTACTTTCGCTCCGTTGGATCCTTTGGT
>JAADDG010000213.1 GCA_013154075.1 Campylobacterota bacterium
ACTACCTCCTATTTTGAGATGGGAGAGTGGTCTTTGAGAGCCGATGACGCTTATAATCTTGAGAGAATTAAAAGAGAGCTTCTTTTGAAGGGAGAGAGCGAAGATAATATCGATAAGTTTTTAAAAGGAAGTATTTGGAAAAATTTCCTTGTAAAGTATAATGAATCAAACAGAATTCACAAAAGAGTTCTGGAGCTTTCCAAAAATAGAAAAAAATCCAAAAAGTATAAAGAGAATCTCTACAAAGCTCAAACGAATGATGTTTTGTGGCATGGGGTTTTTGGAGGTATCTATCTGCCGAATCTAAGGGATAACGCATATAGATTTATAATTGAGTGTGATAATATAAGAGATAAAAAGAGAAATTATTTAAAGATAGAGGATAATAATTTTGACGGTTTTAGGGAGGCTAAGCTCTCTTCCTCCTCTTTGATAGCCATTTTCGATTCGAAACTCGGAGCTCAGATGACGGAGCTCTCTTTGAGGGATAAGGCTTTCAATCTTCAAAATACTCTAACAAGATATAAAGAGGCTTATCACGAAAAGTTAATTAGAGGCGATTTTGCAAATACTTTGGAAAAAAGTGATCAAGAAGAGGGGATAGATACAATTCACTCTATGAAAGTGGAGGATTTGGATAGATATAAAGAGCATTTGAAATTTGATTGGTATATCAAAAACTCTTTTATAGATCATATAACCGATTTTAGTTTCTCTTTGGATAGTTTCGATAGTTGCTCTTTTAACGAGTATGGAGATTTTGCGAATCAGCCGTTTTTGATAGCGGATTCCAAAAAGAGAGCTCTTTTTAAAAGAGAGGGAGGTATCTATAAAGGCGGAGTGAAGTTTCCCACTACCGTTTTGAAAAGCTATAAACTTGAAGATAATATCTTAAAATTTTATCTCTTTTTGGAGAGCGAGAGTGAGGATGAATTTTTGTATTTTAATGAATTTAATTTTCATTTCGCCTCTTTGGATAATATCAGAATAAACGGAGAGAGATTTCAAAAGCAAAAAAGTCAAAATCTAACCGAGCTTTGGATAGAGGATCTCTATACCGATAAGAGGATAGTGATAAGAAGCGATAGGGAGTTTGATCTATATCAGACCTCTTTGGACTCTCTTTCTCAAAGCGAGAGCGGTTTTGATATCATCAATCAGGGGATAAGTTTCGCTTTGGCTTATAAGTTTAAAGGCGGTTTGGAAATAGAGGGGCAGATAGAGATAAGCCCGCTTATAGGAGAGTAGGCAGGTGTCCGAGATTAGATATTGTCCCCTTAGGGGAGAGAGGGTGATCATCGCTCAAAACAGACTTCATAGACCGAGCGATTTTAATATGTGCAAAGAGAGTGGGGATGATATATCCGAATGCCCTTTTGAAAGAGGCAAAGAGGAGTTTACTCCAAAAGAGATTTTTTCCATAAAGAATGAAAAAGGGGAGTGGCTTACTCGCGTAGTGCCGAATCTCTATCACGCTTTAAGCGTAGAGGAGAGAAAAATCTCTTATAGAGAGGGATTTTTTGAGTATCAAGATGGGCTTGGAGCACATGAGGTCATCATAGAGACGCCCGATCATTTCAAAAAGATGAAAGATTACTCCATTGAAGAGTTTAAAAACTACCTTTTAGCCGTTCAAAGTCGTTATATCGATCTTCAAAACGATAAAAGGCTTGAGTATATCTCTATTTTTAAAAATAGCGGAGTGAATGCGGGAGCTACTCTAAAGCATCCACACTCTCAAATAATAGCCACCCCTTTTATTCCAAAAGAGATAGATAGAGAGATAGAGATAGCAAGAAACTATTACAAAGATCACAAAAGAGCCCTGTTGGACGATATCGTAAACGAAGAGCTTAGATTAGAGAAGAGAGTCGTTTGCAAAAACGACCATTTTATCGCCTTTTTGCCTTACGCATCTTTTTTTCCGTTCGAGATTTTCATCACTTCTTTAAACGGAGTATGCTCCATAAAGGCTTTAAATTACGATAGAATTATCTCTCTATCCGAAATTTTAAAAGAGGTTTTTATAAAACTTTATAAAGTTTTGGGAGATTTCGATTTTAATATGATTTTCAAAAACTCCCCGCCTATTACGAAGCAAACTGATCCCAACTACTTTTATGAAATAGATAGCTTTTATCGCTTCTATATTCAAATTAC
Organism: Campylobacterota bacterium; assembly: GCA_013154075.1. Lineage (GTDB taxonomy): Bacteria > Campylobacterota > Campylobacteria > Campylobacterales > JAADDG01 > JAADDG01. The sequence continues at coordinate 2,161 of JAADDG010000213.1, forward strand.
TCCAAGACTCTATAAATTTGCCGGTTTTGAGATAGCTACGAATATGCATATAAATCCTCTATCGCCGGAGGAAGCCTCCTTTAAGTTAAAAAATATTTAAAAGTTTAATTTAAATTCATATTGTCCGATCTATTAGTCAAGAAATATGTGCCGTATAAGAAAATTAATGAATTTTTGGATAGAATTTTAAGCCAAAAAAATAGCAAGGTGATAGCTTATGAAGTTGTATATAGATTACGGAGGAACCCATTTTAGATATGTCATAAAAAACAATCACGAAATAGTCTCCAGTAAGGTTTTGGATAGCGAAAATGTGGATTTGATAGACTTTCTGGAAACCAAACTAAAAGAGATACCGGATATAGATTTTATAGGTATCTCTTTTGGAGGACAGGTAAAAAACGGAGTGATTTTATCGGCTCCCAATATCGATATCAAACAAAAAAATATAAAAGAGTATATAGAATCTAAATATAAAGTAAGACTTGAGATAGAAAACGATCTAAAATGCGCTCTTTTAGCCGAGATGGAGGAGGTCGGCAAGGATAAAAGTATAGTTTTGCTCTATATCGGAACCGGTTTTGGAAGCGCTTATAGCGAAGAGGGAGAGATTATAAGGGGAGTTAACAATCTTGCCGGAGAGATCGGCCATATACCCTTCAAAAAAGCCCCTTTTAAGTGCGGATGCGGCAAGGATGACTGTTTGGAGCTATACACTTCCGGAATAGCTTTGAAAAAGTGGGTGGAGTATTACAATCTCGATATAGAGCCGACTTTAGAGGCTCTAAGAGAGCATCCTTCAAAAGAGGCTAAAGAGATACTCGATAATTTTTATGAAGGACTCTCTTTTGCGGCCTCCTCCATAGTCACCATTCTAAATCCAGAATATCTGATTTTGGGAGGAGGGGTTATCAAAAACAATCCCGATCTTTTGGATTTCGTTCAAAGAGAGGTTTCTAAAAAGGCTTTGGATAAATCATTAAAGGATTTAAATATCAGACTCTCGAGATTTGAAAACGCCTCCTTAGAGGGTGCCGAAAAATTAGAAAAATATACAAGGAAGTTTTATATGAGCCATTTCGATATCAATTATGACGATAAATACAGAACGAAAGTAGCCTATTTTAGTATGGAGTTTGCAATTCATCAAGCGTTGAAGATCTATTCGGGCGGTCTTGGATTTTTGGCCGGATCTCATATGAGAAGCGCTTACGATCTTAAACAAAACGTAGTTGGCGTAGGTATTTTGTGGACTTACGGATATTACGATCAGGTAAGAAGAGAAGACGGAAGTATGGGAGTCTCTTACATTCATAAAAAATATCACTTTTTAGAGGATCCAAACGTAACCGTAACGGTTAAAGTAAACGGTAAACCGGTATTTGTGAAGGTTTATATCCTAAAACCGGATACTTTCCAATCGGCTCCCGTAGTTTTACTCACTACCGATATAGACGAAAACGACTATCTTGCCAGAACGATAACTAAAAGACTATATGACGGAAATCACGAAGCGAGAATCGCTCAAGAGATCGTTTTGGGAATCGGCGGAGTCAAAGCTTTGGAGGCTTTGGGAGAGGATATAGATATCTATCATATGAACGAGGGACACTCGATTCCTTTGGCTTTCTATCTTTATAAAAAGTATGGAAGCGTGGATGAGGTTAGAAAGAGATTAGTTTTTACCACTCATACGCCTGAAGCTGCCGGAAATGAGGAGCATAATATCCACTTTTTGCATAGAATGGGATTTTTTGACGATCTGGATATGGATACCGTTAGAGATATCACAAAAACATACGGAGATATGTTCTCTTTGACTTTGGGGGCTTTGAGACTTTCTAAAATATCAAACGCCGTTTCCAAAATTCACGGAAAAGTGGCTAACGAGATGTGGGGTAAATATGAGGGAATTTCGAAAATCATTCCTATAACCAACGCTCAAAACAGACGCTATTGGCAAGATAAAGGGATGATAAGGGCTTTGGATGAGAATCTCGATTATGAGATTATTTTGAGAAAGAAACATCTAAAGAGAATGCTTTTTAACGTAGTTGCGGATCAGACCGGAAAAATGTTCGATCCGAACGTCTTAACCATCGTTTGGGCAAGAAGATTTGCGGAGTATAAGAGACCGGGACTTTTGAAATACGATTTTGACAGATTTATAGAGCTTGTTACGAGAGAGAAAGAGCCTGTTCAAATTATTTGGGCCGGTAAGCCTTATCCGGGAGACGATATGGCTATAGATCTCTTTAACGAGCTTGTCTATATTACGAAAGATTTGAAAAGAGCTACCGTTTTGACCGGATACGAGCTTGAGCTTTCGGCTATTTTGAAAAGAGGATCGGATGTGTGGCTAAATACTCCGAGAATCACCAGAGAGGCTTCCGGAACGAGTGGAATGACTGCGAGTATGAACGGATCATTGCATTTTTCAATTCCTGACGGCTGGCATCCGGAGTTTGCCAAACACGGTGTGAACTCTTTTGTAATTCCGGGATGCGATCCATCTCTTCCTATAGAGGAGCAAGATAGATTGGATAACAAAAATATGATGGATATTTTGGAAAACGAAATTATTCCTCTATA
>JAADDG010000173.1 GCA_013154075.1 Campylobacterota bacterium
AGGAGATCTTTTGATCTATCTTAGTTTGAAAGACGCTCAAGAGCTTCAATTTCTATACTCAAACGCAAGAATCAGGAATGACAGAGCTAGAGGGATGGTAAACGGTAACGCTCATCTGGTAAACTGCGTAGTGGCCACTTTGAAAGAGGGAGCTGATCCCAAAGAGGCGGCTTTAAATATAAAAAGATGGAAACACAAAAGCGTCTATACCGCCGCGGAGCAAAAAGAGATTCTTACAAAAAACGTAATAGAGAGGGCTTCCAAACAGATAGGAATGTTTACGGTTATTTTGGTGGTGGTTTCTAATATCATAATCGCTTTGATCATCTATACGATGACTCTTGAGAAGATCAAAGAGATAGCGATTATGAAGCTTATAGGACTTCCGAATAAAACTATTATAAAGATGATTGTGGAAGAGACTCTCGTTTTGGGAATTTTAGCTTTTGTTTTCGGAAATATTTTTTCTCATCTGATTTATGACAAATTTCCAAAAAGAGTTATTTTGATCCCTTCGGACGCTTGGGTGCTTTTTGCGATTATTATCACGGCTTCGGTTATAGCGAGCTTTTTCGGAGTCTATAAAGCGATAAAAGCCGATCCGACTTCGGCGATAGGGGGATAGAGTGAGCGGCAGCGATATAGGAATAAAAGTTGAGAATCTTACGAAAATTTTCGGTCATGGCGATAATGAAGTTAGAGTTTTGGAAGGAGCCTCTTTCGAGGTGAAAAAGGGGGAGTTTGCCGCTTTGGTAGCTCCAAGCGGGGCCGGAAAGACGACTCTTTTGATGATGATAGGATGTGTGATAAAGCCTACAGCCGGTAAAATTTGGCTTGGAGAGGAGCTTGTGTGGGATGAAGATAGGTGGGTGATAGATGACGTTAGAAAGATAAGGAGAGAGAAGATAGGTTTTATCTTTCAAGCTCACTATCTTATCCCTTTTTTGACGGTTTTTGAAAACGTAACTTTAGTGCCTCAAACGATCGGTTGGAGCAAAGAGAGGTATGAAAAGAAGGCTATGGAGCTTTTGGAGTATTTCGATATAGCCGATAAGAGAGATTTTTTGCCTTCTCAGCTTTCGGGAGGACAGAATCAAAGGGTGGCTATAGCGAGGGCTTTAGCAAACGAGCCTCAAATTATTTTGGCGGATGAGCCTACCGCCGCTTTGGATATGGAGAGAGCCGTAAATGTCGTAAAGATGTTAAAAAAGATTACGGTCGAGCAGAATGTGGCAATCATTATGGTAACGCATGACGAGAGGATGCTTCCTTATTGTGATAAAATCTTATCTATAGAACATAGAAAGGTAGTTACCAAAGATCCCAAAGAGATAAAAATAGTTTAAGGATGAGTTTTGAAGCTCTCTATATTTTTGCTTGAGGACGATTTGGAGCTTAGCGATACGATAGCTTCCTATTTAAGAAGACACGGTTTTGAGGTGGTGCAGAGTTTTGACGCTTTGGATGCCAAAGAGAAGCTTTATGAAAGAAGTTTCGATCTTTTGTTGATAGATGTCAAGGTTCCTTTCCAGGACGGATTTTCGTTTTTGAAAGAGATCAGATCCCAAAAAAACGATACTCCCGCTATTTTTATCACCTCTTTGCATGCCGCTAAAGATGCGGAGAGGGGATTTGCGAGCGGATGTGATGACTATATAAGAAAACCTTTTTCTTTGAAAGAACTTTTACTAAGAATAGAGGCCGTTATAAAGAGATATTATCAAACTCATGAGGATTTGATATCTATAGATGAAAATATTTCATTCGACTCCATAAATCACGCTCTGTTCGTGGATGGAGAGAGAATATCGCTAAAACCCAAAGAGATAGCTCTTTTGAAACTTTTTCTAAGAAACAAAAACAAGATCGTTACGAAAGAGGCGATTTTCGAGGCTTTGTGGAAGTATGACGAGGAGCCGAATGAAGGGAGTTTAAGAGCTTTTGTAAGTTCTCTTAGGAAGTATCTTGGAAAAGATAAGATAGAGACGATAAAAGAGGTGGGATATCGCTTTGTTTCCGAGTGAGAAGAGAAGTCTTACGAGATTTTTGATAATTTATATGTTTTCTACGCTTTTTCTTATCTCCATCGGAATAGCTATTTTTTACAGGTATGATTATCATCGTCTTTCGGACTATCAAAACGAGAAGTTAAAAACTCAAACTCAAAATTTGATTCCGAAACTAAGAGAGCTTCACAAAAGTTTCGATGAAGTTTTGTATTATCCAGTACAAAAAGGTCTAAATAGCGCTATTTACGATATAGATAAAAACTATTTGGTAGGAGATCTCAAGCCGTCTCCATATTTTAAAGATAAAATGGATAAAAACGAGGAGTTTTGGAGGGATGGAGATTATATCTACTATTTGACCAAAGTCTATCCCCACTATTTAGGAGCCGCTTATTTGATTTCAAGAGCCAAATTCGATCCTTCTCCTATAAACGAGCTAAGGGAAAAATTGGCTCTATTTTTCCTTCTCTCGGCCATATTTGTGTTTTTTATAGCCTATCTTCTTGGAAAACTCTTTCTTTTTCCAATGAAAAGCGCTCTTTCGATGCTTGACGATTTTATCAAAGATACGGCTCACGAACTAAATACCCCGGTTAGCGTAATTCTTGCAAATACAGAGCTTTTAAAAGAGTTTTATCCGAATCTTCAAACAAGCGAGGAGCTCTCAAGAATCGAAATCGCGTCCAAAAGACTTAGCAGAATCTATGACGATCTTACCTTTTTGAAACTAAATCACAAAAGGCATAGAAATGTAAAAGAGATAGATCTCTCCTCTTTAGCAAAAGAGAGAGCGGCCTATTTCGAGATTATGGCAAAAGCAAGAAGAATAGAGCTTAAAGCGAAAATAAAAGAGGGAGTTTTCCTTAGGATGGATTTTGAAGATGCGGCGAAATTGATGGATAATCTCATATCAAACGCTTTAAAATATACCAAACCGCAAGGAGAGGTCGAGATAATTTTGGATGAGAAGTTTTTGATAGTGAAGGATAACGGTATAGGGATAGAGAGTCGGTATAAAAAGTTCGTTTTAAGGCGCTTTTTTAGGGCTAACGATAGCGAAGGAGGATTTGGACTCGGACTCTCTATCGTTAAGGAGATAGTGGATTATTACGGATTTAGGCTCGATATAGAGAGTGAACCCGATAAAGGCACGAAGGTGGAGATTTTATGGGGAGATTGATTTTTTTGATATTTTTTGCCGTTTTTTCGATAGGAGGAGAGCTTGATAGGTGTGATAGCTGTCATCTGCAAAAAGCCCCTCCTTTTAACGTGATTTATAGAAAATATCTCGTTATTTACAGTTCCAAAAGAAGAATAGAGGAAAATATGGTCAATTTTCTAACCGATCCTTCTAAACAAAAAGGTGTTTTTCCAAAAGAGGCCAAAAAGATATTTTTCCCGAAAGAGCATCCTCTCTATGATAGAAAAGAGGCGAAAGAGGCGGTAAGGGAGCTTATAGAGAGAGAAGATCTTTTAAAAAAGGTAAGAGTGACGAAACCGAGAGAATAAGGAAGTTAATTTCTTTTGGAAAAATAATATCCTAATATATCTTTTTGCTACTTTCTTTTTATATTAATGGAAAATTAATATAAAGCGCGCTACAATAATATTATGAAAAATTATATTTTGGCTATTTTGTTAGCGGCTTTTACTTTTATTATTGTCCATGACTTCGTTATTACTGTGGAGGATACCGATACGCAAACGGAATTGATACTTAAAGATAGCGGTCAGATAGACTCCACACAGATGTGCAACGTTACTCAAGTGCACGACTTTTTGCACGAGATGATAGTAGCTCCCGATATTTTGAGCGATTTTTCACTATCTCTTGTCATTGCCGAAGATAATAAGATATTTTTGGATTCCAAACTATATAAAGATTTTCTTCCTTCATCTCTTTACAAACCGCCTATATACTCCTAATTTTTAATTTCTTATCCGTTTCATAATCAAGAGTTTTTCATTTTGTCGTTGCGGTTTTATAACCGAATAAAATAGGTAAAAATAAGTTTATATTTACAATTTATATTGACTAAAAAACGTTATAGGAGTTTACAATGAAAAGATTTATATCGATGATAGTTTTATTTGACGCGATTTTTACTTTCGGATTTGAAATATCTTATGAGGATTGTATGAAATCCAAATACTCTCATGTAGCCGGAGGAGTATTGGTTTCTAAAAATATTTTGAAAAAGAGGTTGGAGAGCAAATATGAAAAGAGTCTTTCCGTCTCTAAAAAAGAGGCTTTAAAAAGAGTTCAAAAAGAGTATCCGGATTTGAAGATAAAAAATTTGAAATTTAAACTCTCTAATTGCAAAGGATACTATGTGGCTGAGGGAGAGAGGGGAATTTACTATTTTGAGCCTTTGGAATTAAAATTATTGAAAAAATATGAGGATTAAAAGATATGAAAAAGAGTATTTTGATTGTTTCTTTGGCGGCAATTTTCGCTTTTGGAGAGGATATTACGCTTTCTAAAATAATTACGTATATGAGAGTGCATCACCCTCACTATAAGGCTTTGGAAGAGGAGAGTCTGGCTTTGGATGCCAAAGTCAAAGCCGAATATTCAAAAGAGCTTAGTTCTCTTGGAGTGAGTGCTACGAGAGCCAAACCGGATGGAGAGGATAGCGGTAATGAATATGGGGTGTCACTATCCACTCCTATCGATGTTACGGGCGGTAGGAGAGTTTTGCTTGAGAGCGGAGATTTGGAGAATGAGGCTATTTTGCTCGAT
>JAADDG010000203.1 GCA_013154075.1 Campylobacterota bacterium
TTGCAGAGGATCTACCTGCACTCCGTTTACTCTCATAGAGAAATGAAGATGGGGTGCGGTTACTCTTCCGCTTTTGCCGCTTAGTCCCACTATTTGGCCTTTTTTTACTTTCTGATTTTTCTTAACTTTAAATTTGCTTAGGTGGTAATAGCAGGAGTAAATCCCCAGACCGTGATCCAAAATGACGGAATTTCCGGCAAAGAAGCGGTTTTTTGCAAGGACTACTTTTGCGTTGTTGGAGGCTTTTATTTTGGTGCCTACTTTTGCTCTGAAATCCACTCCCGAATGGTAGCTTTTTAGAGATTTATTAAAGACTCTCGCGTTACCGAAAGTGCTTGTTATTTTGCTGTTTATGGGATAGATGAATCTCCCTTTCCAGAGTTTTTTAGGAGTAAAGTGAGAGTAGATTTTGATAGCCTCTTTGTACTCTTTTTGCACTCTTTTTTGATTCTTTTTGCTTAGGTGTACTTTTTTGGGATCGACTTTCAAAAACTCTTTTTTATAATTTGGCTTTTTGATTCTAAAAAACATAGTTTTTGTTTTTTCGCCCTCTTTTATAATAACCTGATAATCTCCCGGTTTTTGGCGGTAGTTTACCGAGATTAGGGATATGTAGCCCTCTTTTGTTTTGATGGCGGGGTAGGTTTTTTTGTTAAAGATTATTTTTGGTTCTTTTTGAATGTTTTTTAGTATTAAAACGGAGGTTTTGGCGGGATAGCCTATTCTGTTTAATTTTTTGCCGTTTTTATCTATCATGAAAAGTTCGGCTTTAAAGTCGGATGCCGTCAAAAAAGAGATAAATAGAAGTAGATAAAAAACTATTTTCAATATCTTCTCCTCGGATTTCTTATTTTTTTATAGAGTCTTACCAAAGATATGAAAAATGTAGTCAAAGCCGGTCCGAATATCATTCCCCAAAATCCGAAAGTCGAGAGTCCCGCTATGATGGAGAAGAAGATAAGAATTTCATTGATATTGGAAGGCCTGTCTACAAGTTTTGTATTTATATATTTGATAATTAGCGGTTTTATGAAAGTATCCGCAATAATGGATATGACGATGATGGAGTATAGAGCTATTATTACGGCTCCCATTACGTTGTGTTTCGATAGTTCGAAAGCCGCCAAAGGCACCCACATAATCGCCCCGCCTATGAAAGGTATCAGGGAAGAAAGGCCGTAGAGTATTCCCAACAAAAGGCCGTTATATCCCATAAAATTGGCTATTATGGCAAATAAGGCCCCCTCGAATATCGCCGTTATCAAGATGGAGTAAAACACCACGCTCATTACGTTTGAGACTTCTCCAAAGAGCTCTTTGTCGTTTTTTTCGGGAATGAGGCTTTTTAAAAAATCTCTCAAGTCGTCTGCGTAATAGACGATAAAAAAGTAAAAGATCGTAATTAAAAACATATCTTTTACAAAGCCCGCGCTCTCTTTTCCTATATAAGTGGCGAATTTGATCAAGCTCGCCGTTATCGATTTGACGTCTATCCCTTCCAAAAATCTCTCAAGATAGGGATCCAAAAAGTCAAAATATGATGGAAGAGAGAAGGTTTTTAGGTAATTTATCGTTTTTTCTATCACCGAAATATCAAGATGCGTTAAAAGAAGCAGCAAAGAGTTTATCATATAGATAAGAGGAATGAAAAAGATCAAAGCTAAAAGAAAGCTTGATAGAAAAGAGGCCAAGCCTTTTTTATTTACGACGTTTAAAATGGCTCTGTTTGCGTTGTACGTAGCAAGACTTAGCAAAGAGGCCACCGCTATATCCAAAAGAAAAGGTTTATAAAGATATACGACCCAATATCCTACAAATAGTAAAAGGGCTATGATAAAGTTTCTGTTATTCATACTCCTCTCCGAAAAGAGACGGTTGGTTTGGATTTTTGAACTTTAAAAGCTCGTATGTTTTTGGAGTGGCTATTCTCCCTCTTGCGGTTCTCTCTATATATCCGTTTGCCAAAAGATAGGGCTCTATTACATCCTCTATCGTTCCCTCGTCTTCACTCAAAGCGGCTGATATTGTAGAGAGTCCTATGGCTCTGCCTTTGGCCTCTACAAGCAGTCTAAGGAGTCTTAAGTCAAGCTCGTCAAATCCAAGATCGTTAACTCCGAGCTGATCTAAGGCAAATTTGGCCCTTTTTAGAGATATTTTATCCTCGCTCTCCACTTCCGCAAAATCCCTCACTCTTCTAAGGAGTCTAAGAGCGATTCTCGGAGTGCCTCTGCATCTTCTTGCTATCTCCAAAGCCGCGTCGTCTTCACACTCTTTATTTAGTTTCAAAGAGGCTTTTTTGATGATTTTGGCAAGCTCCTCTTTTGTATAGAACTGTAATCTAAAGTGCATTCCGAATCTGTCTCTCAAAGGAGAGCTTATCATCCCGGCTCTCGTGGTAGCTCCTATTAGAGTGAATTTCGGAATGTCTATCTTTACGGTTTGAGCCGCGGGCCCGCTTCCTATGATGATATCGAGTCTAAAATCCTCCATAGCGGGATATAGTATCTCTTCGATTGCCGGAGAGAGTCTGTGAATCTCGTCTATAAAGAGGATATCTCCTTCGTTTAGGTTTGTCAGTATCGCCGCTAAATCTCCGCTTTTTTCTATCATAGGTGCGGCGGTGGTTTTGATATCGGTTTGCATTTCGTTTGCTATCAGATTGGCGAGGGTGGTTTTGCCGAGTCCCGGAGGACCGAAAAAGAGGATATGATCCAAACTCTCGTTTCTCTTTTTGGCCGCTTTTATAAAGACTTGAAGGTTGCTTTTAATTCTCTCTTGACCGATATAATCTTCCCACTTTTGGGGTCTTAGACTCTTTTCGTATTCGTTTTCGAAAGAGAGCTTTTCTATCTCTATTATTCTTTCCATCAATAGGTGTACTCGCTTGTTGGGAATTTGCTTTCTCTAACTTCGGAGGCATACTCTTTTAAAGCCTCTTTTATCAATTTGGCTCCGTCAAGATATCTTTTTACGAATTTGGGTTTGAAATCTTCAAAAAATCCGAACATATCGCTCCATACAAGCACTTGTCCGTCGGTATCGGCTCCGGCTCCTATCCCTATGGTGGGTATCGAGACGGCTTTTGTTATCTCTTTTGCGGCATTTGGTTTCACTCCCTCTACCACAAGACAGAAAGCTCCGGCTTCTTCTATCGCTTTTGCGTCCTCTATGAGAGATTTTATGTCGTTTTCCTCTTTGCCTTTTACTTTATATCCCCCTTCGTTTCTAACGCTTTGGGGCATAAGGCCTATGTGTCCCATTACCGCTATAGAGTTTTTTGTAAGATATCTTATAATTTCGGCTTTATCTTTTCCGCCTTCGAGCTTTATGGCTTGAGCCGGGGAGTTTTTGTAGACTTTTACGGCGTTTTTTAGAGCCTCTTTTTTGGTGTTGTATGAGCCAAAAGGCATATCCAAAACCACAAGAGCCCTTTTTGCTCCTCTGCAAACGGCGTTTGTGTGGTATATCATCGTATCTATATCTATGCTTAGCGTATCTTCCCTGCCGCCAAAGACCATATTTAGGCTATCTCCTACGAGAATGATATCAGCTTCCTCGTCGAAAAGTTTGGCAAAAAGAGCGTCGTAAGCCGTGATCATAACTATTTTGGTTCGGTTTTTCATCTTTTTTATAGTATCGACGGTTATTTTTCCTGCTTTTTTCCCTTTTTGAGTGCTCAATTTTTCACCTTTTAAATTAAAAATTAGCTTTTATAAATCATAACACAACTTAGCTAAAAGAGCAAAAAATAAGTTATCAATGTTATAATTTAAAAAAGCTTTTTACGGCAAGTGAGAGGAAATGGCGAAGATAGGAAAAGAGGAAAGAAAAAAAATTATTATGGATACGGCGTTGAAGCTTTTTGCAAAGAGGGGTTTTTATGAGGTTACCATAGCCGATATTGCAAAAGAGCTTAATATGAGCGTGGGAAATTTGTATAACTATTTTAGCTCGAAAGAGGCTTTGGCAAAAGAGCTTATTTTATACATCTCCAAAATTTTGGGCAACAGAATAAGAGAGATAAATCTTGAGAAAATCTCCTCTAAAGAGAAAATCAAAAAGATAGTTGAATTCTATTTCCAAACCTCGTGCGAAAGGCCGGAGCTTATCGATTATTTTCTAAGAGTATATCTCTCTCATAAAGAGGTGTTTAAAAACGGGTGCGAAGGGATGATATGCGTAAGCCCCTTTGTAACGGAGATAATGATCTTTTTGGAAGAGGGTGTTAGAAACGGAGAGCTTAGGGATCAGGATTTTTTTACGGCTTTCGGGCTTTTTATGGGGTATCTTGGAGGAATGGTCTTTTTAAAGGGAGAGGGAATGCTTCCGAACGATTTGAAATTTTATATGGAAGATATCTCCGAAAATATTTATAGAGCCTTAAGTATTTAAATGATCCTAATTTATTAAAATTTTGTATAATTGTTATAGTCTAAATATTGGAAAGAGAGATTGAAAACTTATAAAGCTATATGGCTTCAAGGCGTAACTTGCAATGGCAATTCTCACTCCTTTTTAAACTACCCTCATTTAAATCATCTTTTAAAAAATATAGAGTTTCTTTTCCATCCCTCTTTGCCTTCTAAATATGATCATCTAAACTTTGATGAGAGAGCCGATATTTTGATAGTGGAGGGCGGTATTAAGGAAGGGTTTTTAAGAGATGGCGAAAATTTCATAGAGCTTTTCCAAAAGTTTGCTTTTAGGGCGAAG
>JAADDG010000179.1 GCA_013154075.1 Campylobacterota bacterium
AAAATAGAAGATTTAACTCCGAAAGAGGATGAGTTTATAAAAGAGATTAAAGAACCTAAACAAGATTTCCTAAAGGAGATCGACAAAACAAAAGAGCCAAAAGAGATTGAAGAAGAGAAAGAGGAAGATATCGGTAAAAAGATAGCTTTGGATATCTTCAAAGAGGAAGAGGAAAAAGAGAAATCAAAAGATATATCGAAACTCTTTCAAGAAGATCTTTTAAAAGAGGAAAAGGTAGAAGAAGAATTAGAAAATATAGAAGAAAAAGAGAGTGAAAACTTCCAAATAGAGGAAATAAAAACGTTGGATATCCAAGATAGCGAAGAAAACGAAACAGATATAAAAAACGAAGAAAAACCGGATACGAAAGAACCGATAGAGCAGAGTTTGAAAGAGTCGGATATAGAACCCATATCTTTCGAAACAAAAGAGGAGGAAAAGTCACAAAAAGCATCTTTTGAGAGCGAAGAGGAGAGCTTTTTTTCGAAATTGACATCCAAACCGGATTCGGATAAAGAGGATAATAAAAAAGAGGATAAAAAAGAGCAATCTCACAGTACTCTTTTAAATATCCTAAAACCGAAAAGAAAACCCCAGCCCACAACTCATCCGGGCAAAAAATTCAAACTAAAAAAAGATATGCAAAAAAGATCCTCTTCCAAAGTCGCCATCAAAGAGAGTTTCGAAAATCTCGGAATATCGACTGAAGAAGAGCGTGAGTTGATAGAAGATTTTATAAAAGATATAGAGAGAAACATATCTTTAATACAAAAGTACATAGTAAATAAAAATTATACAAAAATAGCCGATATTCTAAACATCATAAAAAGTGCGGCAAATATTTTAAATATCAAGCCTATCGCAAACAAAGCGGACATAATACAGGAAATTTTACAAGAGGATGATATAGACTCTCTATCTTCTCATCTAAAAGAGATGCAAGAAGATATAGAAGAGCTTAAATATTCTCTTGAAAAAATAAATATATAAATGTAAGGAATCGATATGAAGATTAAGACCACGTTGAAACTTATAGGCCTATTGCCTATATCTTTACTTTTCTTAACTTCTTCCTACTTTCTGTATACCTCTTATGAGGAGTACAATAAATCGGAGAAGTTAAAAACCCTTCTAAATAACGACGAAGTTTTAAAAGAGCTTTCGTTAAATATAGCAAGAGAGAGGGGACTTACCGGAGCCTACTTAGGAAGTAAAGGGACGGTAGGTAAAAAAGAGCTTAGAAAACAAAGACTTCAAACGGATAGAGCCATAAAGAAATTTTATCAAACTTTCAAAACCGAAAAAGCGAGCGTCGATATAATGAAACTTCAGCAGATGCTCTCTAAATTAAAAGAGCAAAGAGCTAAAGTGGACGCTCTAAACGTTCCGTTTGAAGAGGTGTTTTTCGACTATTACAGCAAAATGAACTCCCATATTTTCAGAGAGTTTTCAAAACCTCTACAATACAACCTAAATCCTACAATCACCTCTCTAATATCAAACTACATAGCCACTATGGAGAAGATAGAATACAGCGGACAGGAGAGAGGTTACGTATCCAAACTATTAGGCTCTTTCGCACCTTTGAAAGATAGAGAAGTAAGAACATGGCTCAATCTCCATTCACAAGCGGGTAAAATAAAAACAAATACCCTAATAGATTCCCAAACCAAAATAGCGATAGAGGCTCTTCTTAAAAAACGCCAAAAAGTATTGGAAGCGGCGGATCAGGCGAGAGTAGAGTTTATAAGAGGAGTCAACAACGGAGAGTTTTTGGTAGATCCTATCTTGTGGTTTAAAAAGATGACGGATAGAATAAGCGTGCTAAACACTTCCGCAAACATTATCAAACAATCTTTGGATAAAAATATCGCCGCACACTTTCACCAAAACCTAATCCAACTAATAGCCGCTTTCTCCATATGGACATTAACATTATTTCTATTTTGGCTCGGATATTCTCTCTCAAAAAGAATCCTAACGATAAAAGAGCTTGAGAAGGTTTTCGATAAAGTGGTAAATTTCGCGGAATTTGAAGAGAAAGTGGATCTAACTACCGTAAGCGGAACGATAAAAGCTTATAAAGCTATAGAAAAAGCGGTAGAAAAAATAGCCAAAGAGAAAGAAAAAGCCGAAGAAGCCAACAAAGCAAAAAGTATCTTTTTGGCAAATATGTCTCATGAAATCCGAACTCCTATAAACGGAATCATGGGCTTTACAGAGCTTTTGAAAAATACGCCTCTAAATAAGGAGCAAAGAGATTTCGTAGAAGTCATAGACAAAAGCTCTAATAACCTTCTAACAATTATCAACAATATTTTGGATCTATCCAAAATAGAGAGCAACAAAATAGAGATAGAAGATATTCTATTTCTTCCGATTCACGAGTTTGAAAACGCCATAGAGGTTTACGGACCGAAAGCTGCCGAGAAAAATATAAATCTCTCTTTCTTTATGGATCCTTCTTTGACTCACTACCTAAAAGGAGATCCGACGAAAATAAAAGAGGTTTTGATAAACCTTATGAGCAATGCCGTAAAATTCACCCCCGAAAACGGCCATATCGATGTAGAGATTAGAAAAGTAAGCGAAGAGGACGATAGAGTAAAAGTATTTTTCAGCGTAAAAGATACCGGTATAGGTATCCCTAAAGAGAAAATGGATCACATATTCGACGCATTCTCTCAAGCGGACTCTACAATCACGAGAAAATATGGCGGAACGGGTCTTGGACTAACGATCTCTTATAAATTTATAGAGCTTATGGGCGGAGAGCTGAAAGTAAAAAGCGAAGAAGGCAAAGGAAGCCAATTCTATTTCACTCTCGAATTTACGAAAGTGCCTTCCAAAGAGAAAGATTACAAAAACAGTTTCGGATTCTATAAATGCGCTATGCTAACTCCCGCGGTAAAACAGAAAGAGCATGTTCAATACATTTATGACTATTTGAAATACTTCGGAGTAAACGTCATATTCTTCTCCGAATTTTCGGAAGTAAACAGATTGATAGAGACTTCGGGCGTAAATCTTTTGATAATAGATTACGATATCATATACAACGAAGAGATCAAAAACTACGAATCTTTCAAAATCCCGGTATTGTTGATTTTGAAATCTTCATATCAATCAAAGACTCTTCATCTGAATTCAAAATATATAAAACCGATTTACGAACCTTTGAACGTAACCAAGCTTGTAAAAAAACTTCAAGAGTGCAAACCTCTAATTCCTAAAATTTCAACTTCCAAAATAGATACAAAAAAAGAGCCGGCGGAAACAAACGAAAAGATAGAGGGAGACAGTTTCAACGCCTCCATTTTGGTTGCGGAAGATAACGAAATCAATCAAAAACTGATCAAACTAACCCTTGAAGATCTCGGAATAAAAGTGGATATAGCAAATAACGGTATGCTGGCTTTGGCCAAAAGAAAATCCGGAAATTACGACATTATTTTCATGGATATAGCTATGCCGGTAATGGACGGTATAGAAGCCACTCATAAAATATTGGAATATGAAAAAGAGAACAATCTCCCTCACATTCCGATAGTGGCCGTTACCGCAAACGCTCTAAAGGGAGATAGAGAAAAATTTCTAAGCGAAGGTTTGGACGAATATATAACCAAACCGATAAAAAAATCGGATATTTTGCTGATTTTGAATATGTTTTTGCCTAAAGAGAAAATCACTCACATAAAAGGGGAAGAGCAAAACAAAAATAGCGAAAATCTCTCGGATGAAGAGAGTGTTATAGAGACAGAAATAGTCGAAAAAGAGGAGCAAAAAGAGTCTAAAGAGAAGATGATGGATCAAAATCTATTGGGTACGAAAGAGCCCTCAAAAGAGCAAACGCAAGAACAAATCGAGCAAAAAGATATCCTCGTTTTCAAAAAAAGTCCGATAGAGAGCAAAATTTTCCATAAAGTTCTATCGACTCTAAACGATTCGGTGGATATGGCTAAAGATATGAAAGATTTCTACAACAAAATAAAAACGACAAACTATAAAATAATTATGATAGACAAAGAGATACCCGATTTCTCTTTGGCCGATTTTAGAGAGAATCTAAACACCATAGAGCAGGAAAAAGGATGGGATCATACGACGATACTACTTTTTGTAGACAGCGATTCGAAAATCGATCCTACGGATAAGAAATATTGCGACGATATTTTGAAAAACAGTGCAAACAGAGAGTATTTGCAATCTCTTTTGGATATTTATTTAGCGATGCAGTAAGGAGTAATAATGAGGGGCGTAATAAAAGCTTTGATAGTTGAAGACGATATAATAAATCAAAAATTGCTTCAAACTTTCCTAAAGAAAAATCCTCACGTAGAGAAAATCTACGAGGCCTACAACGGCCTTGAGGCACTGGAGATTTTGGAGAAAAACAGAGACATAAACATCGTTTTTTTAGATATTAAAATGCCGGTAATGGACGGGATAGAGTTTTTGGAAAACCTAAAAAGCAGACACGATTTCGATTACATTCCGGTAATAGTTTTAACGACGGATGAGACAAGAAAAGAGGAAGCCATCACGTTGGGAGCTTTCGACTTTATCGTCAAACCTATACATCAAGACGATATAAACGAAAAAATAGCAAAGGCTTTGGAGGTGGTTAGCGCCTAAACGCTATCCTCCACCGCTTGCGCTA
>JAADDG010000077.1 GCA_013154075.1 Campylobacterota bacterium
GTCTTCTATCCGCTTGGGGGTGGGTTCCTCCGTTTTTTCCATATCGTCGGGCATCTAACTACTTTCCGCTTTTTTTATCCTCTATCCTCATGGAAAAATCGAGCCAAACCGCTCTATGGATCAAACTCCCGCTACTTACCGCATCCACTCCGGTTTTAGCATAAAGTTCCAAATTCTCTTTTACTATATTTCCGCTCGCCTCTATCAAAATATTAGGAAATCTCTCATTTCTTATCTTAACCACTTCTCTTATGTCCGCCAAAGACATATTATCGCACATAATCAGATCCGCTCCGGCTTCCATCGCCTCTACTGCTTTTTCTATACTCTCGCACTCTATCTCTATCTTTGCGGTGTAGGGAATTTTGTTTTTGGCTATTTTTACAAA
The DNA here is from genome assembly GCA_013154075.1 of Campylobacterota bacterium. GTDB lineage: Bacteria > Campylobacterota > Campylobacteria > Campylobacterales > JAADDG01 > JAADDG01. The sequence goes on from JAADDG010000077.1 coordinate 389, forward strand.
TTTTTTCAAATCGTCTATGGTAGCAAGATGAGTATCTTTAAGCATCAAACAATCATCCAAACCGAATCTATGATTATTCCCTCCTCCGCATCTAACGGCGTATTTTTCCAAAATTCTAAGTCCGGGACGTGTTTTTCGGGTATCGAGCATCTTAACGCCGTAAGGCTTTACGATCTGAACATAATGATAGGTATTTGTAGCTATTCCGCTTGCATGCATCAAAAAATTCAAAATAACCCTCTCATACATCAAAACCCTATTAACTTCGCCCCTTACGTAGGCTATAAGATCTCCCGGTTTTATCTTATCTCCGTCTTCTTTAAAGAACTCTATATCCATATGCTCCATAAAACCGAGCTCTTTTACATAAACCACTCCGGCTAAAATCCCCTCCTCTTTGGCTATGATTTTAGCCTCCACCTCTCTTCTGTCGCTAACTATCGAGAAAAGATCCCCTCTTCCGATATCCTCTAAAACGGCCTCTCTTATAAGCTCTTTGATTCTCATATCTCAAACATCCTCTCAAGTGCGATTCTTGCCCATTTTACGGTATTTTCGTCCACAAAAATCTCGTTTTCGAAAGTTTCGTTCTCGATAGATAGCAAAGTTTTGTAAAGATCTTGCAAAGTGGTTTCGTTCATCGTCGGACATTCAGGTTTTGTGGAAGATAAAACGTAAGTATTCTCCTTTCTCATCCTATGCACAAGATTATACTCCGTTCCAACCGCCACTTTCTGCTCTTTTGGAAGAGAGTTTACGTACTTTATAAGCTGGCTTGTAGAGCCTACGAAATCGGCCAGATTGCAAACTTCGGGCTTACATTCCGGATGAACGGCTATCTTGATTCCGGGATAGGTGTTTCTGTAAAACTCGATATCCTCTACCTCAAAAAGCTGATGAACGGAACAAAAACCGTTATAGCAAACTATAGGAGCCTCTTTTATATCCTCCTCTTTCGATTCGCCTATAACGGCCGATTTAAGCCCCATCATATTGGCTACATTCTGTCCAAGACACTTATCGGGAACGAAAAGTATCTTTTTGCCGCTTTGCAGGGCCTTTTCTATAATCTTTTTAGCATTCGAGCTGGTACAGACATATCCTCCCATCTCCCCCACTCTCGCCTTTACCGCAGCAGAAGAGTTTATATAGGTAATTGGCAAAATATCCTCTTTCTTTACTCCCATATCTTCAAGAATTTTTACGTTTTGATCGTAATAATCCACATCTATCATCTTAGCCATCGCACAGCAGGCGACTCTCGGCATAAAAACTCTCTTTTTAGGATCCAAAATCTTAACACTCTCTCCCATAAAGCCGACACCGCAAAAAATCAAATAGGGATTTTCGTCTTCGGCGGCTATTTTGGCAAGCTGGAGACTGTCTCCGCTATGATCGGCCATCTCGAAAACCTCGTCTTTTTGATAATAGTGGGCCACTATCGTAACTTTCAATTTATCTTTAAGTCTTTTAATCTCTTCTCTTATTTTATCTTCACTAAAATTCATCAATCGTCCTTTTGAAACTCTTTGATTTTTTGAATTATACCATTTAATGAAGAAAGATAAATAGAAGCGATTATAAATTTATATAATAGTTACGGCAATTTTCCAAAGGCATATAAAACACGTTTTGCAAATATTTAGTTAATTGGATACAATACACCTTTAAAATATCAGACTTAGGACTTCTATATGCCCAATATCAATCTAACTTTCTATCTGGCCGCTTATTTGATAGGCGGAATACCTTTCGGATTAATTTTGGCAAAAACTTTTACGAATATAGACATAAGAGAGAAAGGAAGCGGAGCGATAGGAGCTACCAACGTCCTTAGGGTGGTCAAAGAAAAAGATCCCGCATTGGCCAAAAAACTATCGATCGCCACATTGATACTTGACGCTTTGAAAGGAATAGCGGTTTTAGCGGTAGCATCTATGATGGGCGTAAGCGAAGAGACGAAATGGGCCATAGCCGTATTGGCGGTAATAGGACACTGCTTTAGCCCCTATTTGAAATTCGAGGGAGGGAAAGGCGTAGCTACCGGTTTTGGAGTGCTTCTTTATATGCTTCCTATCGAAACTCTTATAGGTTTTTTATTTTGGTTTCTGGCAGCCAAGTTTTTAAAAATTTCATCCTTATCCTCTTTGATAGGAGTTACGGCCCTGGTAATATCCTCGTTTATCATTCATCCGCAAATACCGGTGATTCAAACGCACGCACCGATAATCATAATAGCGCTGATAATTTTCTACAAACATATCCCAAATATCATAAGACTCATTAAGGGAGAGGAGAAGAGAGTTGTTTAAAATATATATAGAAAATCTACAAGTAGAAGCGATAATAGGTATATTGGAAGAAGAGAGAGTAAAAGAGCAAAAAGTTGTGATCAATTTGGAAATCGAGTACAAATACTCAAATAAATTCCTAAATTATAAAGAGATAGCCGACTTTGTAAGTGAAAAAATAGTTAACGAAAAATATCTATTATTAGAAGACGCCCTTATAGATCTATCCGATTCCTTAAAAGAGAAATTTCCTCCCATTTTGGCCCTAAAAGTAAAAATTAATAAACCAAACGCGCTAAAAAATTGCGATGTAGGCATGGAAATTCAAAAAAAATATTAATTTTTCATTAAAACTTCTTTAAATTCAGCTAAAATTATGATATACTTCTTTTAAAACTTAAACAAAGGAAAGGTAAATGAGGATACTGATTGTAGAAGACGAAGTTACTTTGAACAAAACCATTGCGGAAGGTTTGCAAGAATTCGGTTATCAAACCGACAGTTCGGAGAACTTCAAAGATGCCGAGTATTATATCGGTATTAGAAACTATGATTTGGTTCTTACCGACTGGATGCTTCCCGATGGGGACGGTGTCGATTTAGTAACTTTGGTAAAACAGAAATCTCCAAGAACGGCTTGTGTTGTTCTATCGGCAAAAGATGATAGAGAGAGCGAAATCAAAGCTCTAAAAGCCGGAGCGGACGACTATATCAAAAAACCTTTCGATTTTGAAGTACTTGTTGCAAGAATTGAAGCGAGACTTAGATTCGGCGGAACAAACGTAATCAAAATAGACGATCTCGTTATCGATCCGGATGAAGAGAAAATCACATACAAAGGTAAAGAGATAGAGCTAAAAGGTAAACCTTTCGAGGTATTGACTCACCTTGCAAGACACAGCGATCAAATCGTCTCTAAAGAGCAGCTGCTTGACGCTATTTGGGAAGAGCCGGAGCTTGTTACTCCGAACGTAATCGAAGTAGCTATCAATCAAATCAGACAAAAAATGGACAAGCCTCTTAACATCTCCACTATAGAGACGGTAAGAAGAAGAGGCTACAGATTTTGTTTTCCAAAAAGAGCATAAAATTAAAGTTCATTATCCAATTAGTAGTCGCTTCGGCGGCTCTAATTGTGATATTTTCAGTCCTCCTATATAACTACATCAAAATAACGATCTACGAGGATATCAGCAACGATCTCTTAAAAGAAGCGGAGTATATAAAAGCGAACCACTTCGTCAGTAACAAATATATAAATCCGTTTAAAAGTAAAAAAGATATATCTTTCAACAATACTCTCTTAGGAAGTCTCGGCAAAACTCCGACCGGTCTTAAAGTGGCGGTAACGATAAAGCCCGGCAAAAAAAAGTATTTTTTCGAACAAACGACAAGATATAACAAAATCTATCTTGTCATATATTACCCTCTCGATACGAAAACCCATAGATTTTTAAAAGTCTCCAAAGACATAACCGATACCGAAAAGCTTTTTAATAGAGTTAGAAAAGCTATATTCGTGGGGCTTTTGGTAACGATGTTTTTTATCATCTTTTACGCCCTTTTCCTAACCCAAAACCTACTAAATCCTATCACCCTCATCACGGATAAATTATCTAAAATGAACGAAGCGTTTTTAAAACATATAGACTTAGAAGGTTTGCCGGACGAATTTAGACCGCTTGGAGTAAGCGTAAATAAGCTAATCGATAGAATTCAAACCTTCATCAAATACCAAAAAGAGCTTTTTATCGGAGTAGCCCACGAATTAAAAACTCCCCTTGCGGTTATGAAAACCAAAAACGAAGTTACGATGCTTAGAAAAAGAGAACCGGAAAAATATAAAGAGGTTTTGAAACTAAATAACCAAACGATAGACGAAATGAACAAGATGATAAGCAATATTTTAGAGATAGG
>JAADDG010000144.1 GCA_013154075.1 Campylobacterota bacterium
AAAAATTTAGAGTTCGCTAAGAATAATATCCTTAAAATTCAAATTCCCAAACTCTATTTTCAAAAAGAAAATATCCTGAATGTAGAGATTCCGAAGTTAGAATTTAAGTTAAAAAATATCCAAAATATAGAAATACCCAAATTACTTAACGAGGCTCAAAAAATTAAGCTCGTAGAGATAAAGAAAATAAATGACAAAATCATCTCCTATAGGAATGAGATAACTCAAATAGACAATAAAATAAAAGTATTGAAATATAATATTTCTCCGGCAAATATTCAAAATTCTAGAGTAATAGGTGGTTTTGTTACAAAAGATACTCCTGCTAAACCTAAAAAGAGATTGATACTAGCAGTAGCCTTTGTTACGGGTTTAATTTTTTCTATATTCTTAATTTTTATTTTAGAATTTTGGGAAGAAAATAAAAAAAGATTAGAAGAATCACAATAATGAAAATAAATTTTGTAAAAATATTTTTCTATCTAATCTTATTAACTCAACTTTGGATTATAGTAAGCAGTTTTTTTAATATTTCTTGGTGGTGGATAGCCTTTAGTGCTTATATAGGTTTTCTTGCCTATTTATATCCTCTTCCAACTCTTTATTTTTTCTTAGCTATAATGGTAATTTTTGGCTCTAGGCCTCCAAATACTCAAGCTCATTATTTATATATCTTAGGAGCTACTATCTTAATAGGGTTATATACTAATCTTTACAAAAATAAAACTTTATGTAAAAGATTTTTGGCAAAACTTAAAGAACCTAATGGAATAATATTTTTTGTAGGGCTTTTTATTTTTGTTTCATTTTTAAGCCTCATTGGTCTCCCAATTCTTGGAGCTATTAAACATAGTATTCAAGAGGATTTGCTCTATGTTATAAAAGAGCTTTTACCAGTAGGTGAAACAACGCTTTTTTATTCAATATCTTCCCAGATTTTCCTGCTTCAAGCAATTCTTTTTGGAATCTATATTTATGGAATCACAAAACCATCCAATCAGCTAAAGATTTTCAAAAAGGTTTTACTCTTTTTGGCAGTTGGTTGGGCTATAACTCTTGTGAGTGGATATCTAGAGTTCTTTGGCCTTTTGAATCTTAGCTTTTTTCGCCATCCCGAAAATTATACAAGATTTATCTCCTTTTTTCCAAATTCTACATGGACCGCCCAGTATCTCTCCCTTACGATGCCGCTTCTTGCGATTGTACTTTTGTATATGAGGCGAAACTTTTGGACATTGGCGCTATTGGTGCTGCTTCTTATCATAGGAGAGGTGGCGCTGATACTAGCGATGGAGCGTGGGGCTTGGATCACCTATCCACCGATTCTTTTTATGATATGGGCCATAATCTACTATATTTTTGCCAAAACGAAAGAGCAAAATATTGATATCAAAATATTTTTTAGAAGGAACTGGCTCAAAGTCTTCATTACTGTCCCTTTAACTGTAACTTTTTCAGTGCTCATAGTCTATGGAATCAAACATATCGATAGACAAGGTTTGTCTAAAAGCGTCATCGAAGCAGCAGGAAAAGCGCAAAAAATAGCCCAAGCAAATGATAGGACACGGCACTGGGCTCCAGCACTCAAACTCTATGCAGAAAATCCTCTCTTTGGTGGAGGAGGGGATAGCTTTGGATGGCAGTATAAGGTTTACTACTATCAAAAAGATGCAAAATGGAAGAGCGATCCTAGTAATACGCTTCGTCCCGGAATGTTTGGAACAGCGCATAATCTCTATCTTGAAACATTTGTTGGCAAAGGTATCTTTGGACTTCTTTTTTTGCTGGGGATATTCTTTGCAGTTTTCATAAAACTTATTAAAAAAGAGCTTACTACACCAAATCTAGAAGAGTCTATTATAGGGCTTATCATCTTCGCTTCACTTTTAGCGGCGTTTATCTACTCCAATGTACAAGTCATTACTTATACGCAGCCAGTGGCGATAATCTTTTGGCTCATGGTTTTTATGGCGGCTGGGCTTACACATAGCTATCTTTTTCATAGAGCGCAACAGCGTCAATTAGCTAAAATCGCCAAATATGCAATCTATTTGATGCTTATTCTTCTTCCTTTTCATATAGCTAATATCTCTTTTATCAAAGAGTTTGTAGCAGGGAAGCTTAGCCACTATTTTGCTCTCTCGCCTACATCATCGATGCTTGTGGTAGGAGCTGGGATATGGTTGGCTGCCCTTGGTGTGGTGATATCCTTTATGACACACTATCGAGTGATTCGTCATAGTTTGCAAGAGGGCTTTTTGGTCGATGACCTAACCGATAAGCCCCAACTCTTTCACAATAAACCAACGCCAAGAGCTGGAGGAATAGGGATTTTTTTGACAAACCTCCTTGCAATTTTTAATCCCATCGGCTGGAAATTTTTAGCGGCGGCTCTACCGGCCTTTTTAGCTGGACTTATGGATGATTTTAGTTCGCTATCTCCTAGAGTGAGGCTAGTTTTTCAGCTCATTTCGGCTACCTTGGCAGTCTTTTTACTAGGTGCTATGATAGATTCTATCGGATTTGGGATAGAGGTGCCTTTTTGGTTGGGAGCAATTCTGAGTGTCATAGCTATTACTGGTGTGATAAATGCTATCAATATTATAGATGGTTTTAATGGACTTGCTGGAGGATTTTCTCTTTTAGCTTTTCTTTCTATTGCTTATGTGGCTTATAAAGTTGAGGATATGGTAATACTTGAGATAGCTTTTATTAATATTGCTGCACTCATTGGATTTTTAGCGCTCAATTTTCCTAAAGGCAAGATATTTTTAGGTGATGGTGGGGCATATTTTTTAGGATTTGCATTGGCTACGCTTTCATTAATGCTTCATCACTATCATCCAGGTCAAGTATCTCAATGGTATCCACTAGCTCTTTTGATTTATCCGGTGTTTGAAGTTGTTTTTAGTATCTATCGTAGAAAATTTATAGAAAAAAAGGAAGCTACACTTCATGATAATAACCATCTGCATCAATTGATTTTTAAAAAAGTTACTAAAAATAATCCAAATACATCGGTTTTTATCTTAAAAAGAGTGGCTTTATTTGTGTTGATTGCTACGCTTTTTGTTTGGAATGATATTTTAATGATCATGAATGTGATAGGGTTTTGTGGGTGGTATATTTTTGAGTATAGAAAAATCGTTAAGCAATAAAATGATGTTTTTTCATTATAATTTCAAATTAAAAATACAAAAGGCAGTTTTTGAAAAAGGTTCTTTTGGTATTTGGAACGCGACCTGAAGCCATTAAAATGGCACCTTTAATAAAAAAATTTCGTGAACAAAACGACTTTTTCGATACCAAAGTCTGCATTACGGCACAACATAGGCAGATGCTCGATCAGGTGCTGGATATTTTCGACATAACACCAGATTACGACCTCGATATCATGAAGCCCAATCAAGATCTTTATGATATCACCGCAAATGTCCTTTTAGAGATGAAAAAAGTTTTTCACGATTATCGACCGGATATCGTATTGGTACACGGCGATACGACGACGACCAGCGCTACGTCGTTAGCCGCGTTTTACCAGAAGATCAAAATAGGCCATGTAGAAGCTGGACTTAGAACATGGAATATCTACACCCCTTGGCCTGAAGAGGTGAACAGGCAGATAGCGGGCGTATTGGCTAATTATCACTTCACTCCTACAAAACATAGTAAAGCCAATCTTCTTAAAGAAAACAAAGATGAACATTCTATTTTGGTGACTGGAAACACGGTCATAGATGCGTTATTTATGATCTTGGAAAAAATAGAGCGAAATGAAAGATTGAAAAGAGAGATCGAAAATAGATTCGCCAATCTCGGTCTGTCTTTGGAGAGAAAATTCATATTGGTCACCGGTCATAGAAGAGAAAACTTCGGTCAAGGTTTTATCAATATTTGCGAAGCTTTGAAAGAGATAGCCTCGAATAATCCTCACATAGATATTATCTATCCCGTTCATCTCAATCCCAATGTCAGAAAACCGGTGAACGATATACTCAAAGATGTATCCAACATAAAGCTTATCGAGCCTTTGGATTATCCTGATTTTGTCTATTTGATGAGTAAAAGCTATCTCATTTTGACTGATAGCGGCGGTATTCAAGAAGAAGCACCGTCACTCGGAAAACCGGTGCTCGTCATGCGAGAAACTACGGAACGCCCGGAAGCGGTAGAAGCCGGTACGGTCAAGCTCGTCGGTACCGACAAAGAAAAAATCGTAAGCGAAGTAGAAAATCTTCTTCATGACAAAACAGCCTACGAGAGGATGTCCAAAGCTCACAACCCATACGGCGATGGAAAAGCGAGCGAACGCATCGTCGAATTTTTAAAGGAGAATTTATGAGAATCAACGTGATCGGATTGGGTTACATCGGATTGCCTACTGCGGCTCTTTTGGCCAATAGAGGATACGACGTCCATGGTGTCGATATTGTTCAAAGCGTCGTAGACACAATCAACAGAGGCGAAATCCATATAGTAGAGCCCGATCTCGACACTTTCGTCAAAGCCGCGGTCAACAGCGGCAAACTCAAAGCAGATACCAAACCAACAAAAGCGGACGTTTTCATCATTGCCGT
>JAADDG010000055.1 GCA_013154075.1 Campylobacterota bacterium
CGAATTTTCTTTGTATTTGATTTTGTCATGCATCAAAGCGGCTATTCCTACGGCTCCTCCGCCTTCCACTACGAGCTTTTGTTTCTCTAATAAAAACAAAATGGCGTTTGCTATCTCTTCATCGTCCACTTTTACGATATCGTCGGCCACTTCCAAGATATATTTTAGGTTCTTTTCGCATACGTCTCTTACGGCGATTCCGTCGGCTATGGTTCTAACGGTCGTGGAGTCTATCGCTTTTTTCGCTTTGAAAGAGTTGTACATTGCCGGAGCTCCGGCCGCTACGACGCCTATCACTTTGATGTCCGGATCGAGCTGTTTTATGGCGGAGCCTATACCGCTTATCAATCCTCCTCCGCCTATAGGGACGATAACCATATCCAAATCGTTTACCTCATCGAGCATCTCAAGGCCTATCGTGCCTTGTCCCGCTATCACTTTATCGTCCGCAAAGGGGTGGATGAATGTGAGGTTGTGCTCTTTTGCATATTTTATGGCAAACTCATAAGCTTCGTCGTAATTGTCTCCGTGCAAAATCACTTCCGCTCCGAGATCTTTGGTGCTCGTTACTTTCAAAAGAGGAGTCGCTTCGGGCATAACGATAATTGCGGGAATATTGAAAGCTTTTGCGCTGTAGGCGACACCTTGAGCGTGATTTCCGGCGCTTGCCGCGATTACTCCCTTTTTCCTCTCCTCTTCGCTTAATGAGGCTATTTTATTGTAAGCACCTCTTATTTTATAAGCTCCGGTTATTTGAAGATTCTCTTTTTTTAAAAAGATTTGAGCTTTTAGTTTGGTGCTTAGAAGAGGAGCGTAAGCGAAAGGGGTTTTTTCGACTACTTTCGAGATTGCTCTTTTTGCGTGAACGATTTCGCTTAAAGGGATCATTGCAAACCTTTATGATCTACCATACTGCATCTGTTTTGAACCACTTTAAGCCCCATTTTTTTTGCTCTCTCGGCCGCTTTATTGTTCACTATACCTTTTTGAAGCCAAAGAACTTTTACATCCTTTCTCTTTTCGATCGCATCCACTATATGATCCACTGCGGCAGGTTTTCTAAAAACGTCCACCATATCGATCTCTTCTTTAACTTCCGCTAAAGATCTATAAACCTTTTCTCCCAAAATGGTCTCCTCTTTCGGATAGATCGGGATGATTTTGTATCCTACGCTTTGAAGATATTTAGCTACTTTGTGGCTATCTTTCGTCTCGTTTGGGGATAGTCCCACCACCGCGATGGTTTTTACGGTTTTGAATATCTCTCTTATTTCATCCATATTTTCGTTTACAGTAGGGAATTCGCACTCCATCTGCTTCCTCCTAAATCTTTTTGAAAGTATATCATTTTAGTTTATAAAAAGTATAAAACCGACATTTTACCTAAGGCGCTAAAAGAGCGTTTCGTGTTATCGGCTAAGGGCTGTGTATAAATTAAGTAATTGTATTTTTAAAAGACAAAAGGGTAAAATGACGATTATAAGAATTAAAAAAGGATTAAAAAGTGAAAAGAGGTTTTATATTTATAATTTTTACCAACGTTTTATTTTCGGCTACTTTTACGGTTACCAAAAGTGTCGATACGAATGACGGAGCGTGTAATGAAGATTGCTCTTTGAGAGAGGCGATAATAGCGGCCAATTTAAATCCCGGAGAGGATACTATCGTAATTCCTTCGGGAGTTTATGAGATATCTATAAAAAATTCATCCCAAAATGACGAAACCGAAGCAAGAGAGGGGGATTTGGATATAAACGACGATTTGCTGATAGTCGGAAAAGGGATGGATAAGACGATAATTTCTTCCAATATAGAGAGTAGAATATTTTTTGTAGATAGATACAAAAAGGGTGTTAGCGTTAAGATACGAGATCTAACGATTAAAGGCGGTGAGAGCTCATATGGAGGGGCCATAGAGAATAACGGAAATTTAATCCTTACGAGAGTGGCTATAAAAAACAGCATAGCGCTAAACGGGGGAGGGGTTTTTAGTACCCGTTTTTTAAAGATGGAAAATTGCAAACTGTTAGATAATAGGGCTTCTACCGCAGGAGAGAAATCCAACGGTTTTGGAGGAGGAGTGTTTGTAAAGGGAGAGGGAATTTTTGAAAAGACTATTTTTCAAAACAACTCTTCAAATAGAGACGGAGGGGGACTTTACGTAAAAGATGGCTCTAAGGTAAAGATAGAGAGATGCGATTTCATAGAAAACAGATCAGACGCGAAGGGCGGAGGGCTTTTTGGTGACGGTAAGATCTATATTAACGATACCGTTTTTGAAGAAAACAGGGCAAACGACGGAGGAGGTGCGGCTTTTCATATAAATAGCGATTCCACTTTGATAAATGCGAGGTTTTTGGGCAATATGGCTGTCGGAGAAGATTTGGGCGGAGGCGGAGCCATATTCAATTTCGAAGGAAAACTCTCTATAGATAGATCCAAATTCGAATCGAATTACGCTTTGGGAGAGGGAGGCGGAGCGATAGAGAGTAAGGGAGATTTGAAACTTTATAACTCTATCTTTTTGAAAAACGAAGCCAAAAATCACTCGGCTTACAAACTTCCTCCAAATACGAGTCCCGGTTTCGGAGGGGCTTTGCTTTTTATAGACGGCTCTAATAACGATCTTGAGAATATTTTATTACAGGAAAATAGAGCTTATAGAAACGGAGGCGCTATCTATAACGATAAAAACGTTGTTTTAAATATTTTAGATAGCGATTTCATTTCAAATAAAGCTCTTAGCAAATATGGAGGAGCGATCTATAATGACGGCGCTTTGGATATAAAATACTCTCTTTTTTCCAAAAACTATGCAAAACTCTTAGGCGGTGCAGTAGCTTCGAATGACGGAGAGAGTTTGTTTGGAGACTGCGATTTTATCTCAAACAGAAGCGATGAGAACGGAGGAGCTTTGTACAACTCTCCGGGAAGCTCTAAAATGACGCTTTACAACTCCAGATTTTTTCTAAACAGTGCCGCTTCTTTCGGCGGAGCTGTTTTGAATCAGTCTCTTATGGATATCTATTTTTGCGATTTTGAGAAAAATAGCGCCGAGAAAAACGGCGGTGCGATATACAACAAAGATAAAAAACTTATTTTAAAATATTCAACTTTCAAAGAAAACAATGTCAAAGGAAGCGGAGGGGCTATCTGGAGTGAAGAGGGGCTTGATATAGATAGAAGCTCTTTTGTCTCAAATAGGGCCGACAAATTTGCCGGAGCCGTCGGATCGAACAGTGATATTTTTGTAAAGGAGAGTATCTTTTCCAAAAATGTAGCAAACGATTCTGGAGGTGCTTTGGCTCTTTTTAAAGGTGCCGTTTTGGATATGGATAAATCTTTGCTTTCTTTTAATAGATCCCAAAGATACGGAGGAGGAGTTTTGAACTCTTCTTCAAAAATTACGGCTATAAATTCCACTTTTGCTTTCAACGGCTCAAATCTCGGAGGAGCGATCTCAAACAACGACTCCAAAGCCTCTGTAAAATTGACTCACACGACTTTTGCTTACAATAGCGCCTCTCAAAACTCTTCGGCCTTTTTGAACTATCAGGGGAAATTTACCATAGCAAATTCTCTTTTTAAGGATGAATGCCATAATCAAGGAGAGATAGACTCTTTGGGCGGAAATGTGGAGTTTGATCATAGCGGATGCGCTTTTGATGAAGACGGAGATTTGATGGGAGTTTCAAGTAGCGGTTTGGGAGATTTGGCGGATAACGGAGGTAGAAGCGATACGGTGGCGATAAGCTTTGATTCTTTGGCTGTAGGGAATGGAGATGGGGCTTTATGCGAAGATGAGGATCAAAGAGGATATGAAAGAGACTCTTGCGATAGCGGAGCTTATGAGCATAGCTATGTTTTAAATCCTTTGAAGACGTATATGTTCAAAACCATATCTTACGATACTCCGAGAAAAAAGAGAATAAATAGGGGAGATATTTTGAATATAGGCTTAAAGGTGATAAATGAAAACGAAGAGGAAGTCAAAAACGTAACTATCGAGATTCCTATGGCAAAGGGGCTTGATTTTGAAGATGTGGTACTTTCGAGAGGCAAAGTGATAAAAAAATCTCCTTATGTTCAAGTACAAATCGAATCTTTAGCGCCTAAAGAGGCGGTAAATATAACCGCAGTGGCTAAAGTTACGAAAAGAGAGGAGGGGAGTATTGAAGTTGTAGCCGATATTTTTGCTTCCAACGCCAAGAGAGTTAGGGAAAAAATAACTTTTGATGTCGTCGATGTGGATGCTTTGGAGTCTTTTGTAAAGAGATTTTATACAAACGTTCTTCAAAGAGGCTATGATATAGCGGGACTTAACTATTGGGTGGGAGTGATTAAAACCAAAGAAAAAACTCCCCAAGAGGCCGCTTTGGGCTTTTTTAACAGCAAAGAGTTTAAAAATAAAGATCTAAATAATGAAGAGTTTATAAAGATAGTTTATAACACCTTTTTTGATAGAGATCCTGATGATAATGGAGAGAGATATTGGCTATCTCAGCTTGCAAACGGGATG
>JAADDG010000062.1 GCA_013154075.1 Campylobacterota bacterium
ACTTAAGGATACTATATCTTTATTTCCGATTATTCTCTCTTTGGCTAAAAAGGGGATATTGAAAAAGGTTCTGATTCCGAAAGATAGTTTTCAAAAGATTTCAAAAATTCCTCAAATAGAGATCTACTGCGCTTCCTCTTTAAAAGAAGCCATAGAGTTTTTCAAATCGCCTTTAGAAAAAAAGCCTCTTTTATCGAGAGATTTCGAGTATGAGTATATAAAAGCTGACGGTGAGAGGTACTACTTTTTGGATGAGTATCCGCTAAATTTCATAGAGGTAAAAGGACAAGAGAGAGCTAAAAGAGCATCTTTGATAGCGGCGGCTGGAATGCACAATATTTTGTTTAACGGAAGTCCGGGATGCGGCAAGAGCATGTGTGCTAAAAGAATAAGATATATAATGCCTCCTATGAGCAAAGAGGAGATTTTAGAAAAGGCCAAACTTGACGCTTTGAGCGAGAGAGAGTGCGACTTTAGACCTCTTAGGGCCTTTAGATCTCCTCACCACAGCTCCTCTAAAGCGAGTATTTTCGGAGGAGGCAGCAAGAGTGCCAAAATCGGAGAGATAGCTTTGGCAAACAACGGCGTTTTGTTTTTCGACGAGCTTCCCTATTTTCAAAAAGGGGTTTTGGAAAGCTTAAGGGAGCCTCTTGAAGATCATAGACTTTTAATCTCAAGAGTAAATTCCAAAGTGCTTTATGAGACTAAATTTTTGTTTATAGGGGCTATGAATCCCTGTCCCTGCGGAAATCTCCTTAGCAAAACAAAATCTTGCAGATGCAGCGATCTTGAGATCAAGAGATACAAAAACCGCCTCTCCTCTCCTTTGCTCGATAGAATCGATATCTATGTGGAGATGGAGGAGATAAGCGAAGAGGATAGTGAGAGTATCGATTCAAAAGAGATGTTTGAGAGTGTAAAGAGAGCCTTTTTAATGCAAAAAAGAAGAGGGCAAGAGGAGTTTAACGGTAAACTTTCGGATAAAGATTTAGAGAGATTTTGCAAAATAGGGGATAAGGAGAGAGAGGTTTTGAATATGGGCATAAAGCGCTTTTCTCTCTCTCAAAGAGGAATTAACAAAGTGCTTAGAGTCGCAAGAACGATAGCGGATCTGAAAGCAAAAGAGAGTATCGGCAAAGAGGATATTTTGGAGGCTTTAAGTTATAGAATGAGATAAGAATATTTTTAAAAATATTTTTTGGAAAAATTTTGCTATCATCTTATTAAAAATCCAAAGAGAGGTAGCTTATGAAAAGAGTCTTTAAAGAGGTGGGGACTTTAGATAGAAAATGTTATGAAGAGTATCTGCTTACCGAAGATATTTTGATGGAGCATGCGGCCGAGGCTTTGAAAAGAGAGGTGGAGAATTTTCCTAAACAAAGTAGAGTGTTGATAGTATCGGGTCCCGGAAACAACGGAGCGGACGGAATTACTCTTGCAAGAATGCTAAAGGGCGATTATGAGGTTGTTTTGTATCTTCCCTACGGAGCTAAATCCAAAATGGCCAAACTCCAGCTTGAGAGAGCCAAGAAGGTTAGTGTTAGAGAGGCTAAATTGGATGAGATAGAAGGGGAGTTTGATATCGTTATAGATTCGATTTTCGGATCGGGGATGAATAGGGATCTGGATGATGAGATAGTATCTTTGATAGAATTTTTGAACTCTTTGAATTCATATAAAATAGCTTGCGATATTCCTACCGGAATCAAAGAGGACGGCACTTTCTCAAAAGCGGTGTTTAGAGCCGACGTTACCGTTACGATGGGAGCACTAAAGGAGTCTTTGTTCGGTGATGCGGCCAAAGATTTCGTAGGAGAGATAAAGGTGGCCGATTTGGGCGTGGCCTCCTCTTTGTATGAGAACGAGAGCTCTACTTTCCTTTTGGAAAAGAGCGATTTGAAGCTCCCTTTGAGAGACAAAAAGAACGTAAATAAAGGAACTTTCGGTCATCTTGCCGTTATCTGCGGTAAAAAGCACGGAGCGGCGGTTATCGCTTCGAAGGCGGCTTTTGCTTTCGGATGCGGGCTTGTGACGTTGGTTTGCAACGAGATTTTCGATATTCCTTATGAGATTATGTACTCTTCCCATCTTCCGAATAAAACCACAGCCGTTTGTATAGGTATGGGGCTTGGATACCAGTATGACGATGAGCTTTTGCACGATTTTGTGCTAAATCATGATTTGCCGGTCATAATCGATGCCGATCTTTTCTATAACGATTTTATCGTAGAGATTTTGGAGAAGAAGGATAATCTGGTTTTAACTCCCCATCCCAAAGAGTTTAGCTCTCTGCTTGAGATAACGGGTGTGGCGAAAGCGGATGTGAAGGAGATTCAAAGCCATAGATTCGATTTTGTAAGAGAGTTTTGCAAAAAGTATCCGAATGTTGTTTTGCTTTTGAAAGGTGCTAATACCCTTATCGCTCAAGGAGAGAGGCTCTTTATCAATCCTTACGGGACCAACGCTCTTAGCAAAGGGGGAAGTGGGGATGTTTTGAGCGGTTTGATAGGATCTTTGCTCGCTCAAAACTATCTACCTTTAGAAGCTGCCATACACGGCTCTTTAGCTCACTCTCTAAGCGCTTTGAAATTTGATAAAAATAATTATGCTCTAACTCCTTTGGATCTTATAGAAGGAGTGAAATGTCTGTAAAAAAGATAGCGATACTCTTTAGCGGAGAGGGAACAAACCTTGAAAATCTGATAAAGAAGCTCCATAACAGAGTTTTTGACTCCTTTAAGGTGGAGGTAGCTTTAAGCCTTACGAATAATCCGAACGCAAACGGAATCAAAAGGGCACTAAAGTACGGTATAGAGACGGTGATTGTTGATCACAGAGATTTTGAGGATAGAGAGAGTTTTGATGAAAGAGTTGTAAAAGAGATTAGAGATAGAGGTTGCGATCTGGCGGTTTTGGCGGGATTTATGAGGATTTTGACTCCCATATTTACCGAAAATATAAAGGCTTTAAACATTCATCCCTCTTTGCTTCCTTTGTTCAAAGGAGCTAATGCTTTGGAGAGAAGTTTTAAAAGCGATATGAAAGTAGGGGGAGTGAGTGTCCATAAAGTTACAAGCGAACTTGACGGAGGAGAGATCCTCTCACAAGAGTGTTTTAATAAAGAGGGGATGAGTTTTGAGGAGTTTGAGAATAAAATTCACCAAATAGAGCACCGAATCTATCCGAAAACCGTCATAAAAGTTCTAAAATCTCTATAATTGTAGACTATACCGAGTAATTTTTTGCCAATTTTACTCGATATAACGAGTAATTTTGGTATAATTGTTTAGATTATAACGAGAAGTATTATGAACAAAGAGAAAATTATAGAGATATTGAATGAATGGAACTATTGGAATAGGGAGTTTAGGAAAAGTTACAAAAGAGAGATATACGAGCAAGAGATAGCAAGGAAGTATGAAACGGAAGAGATCATATTTCTAAAAGGTGTCAGAAGAAGCGGGAAATCGACTATTCTTACAAATCATATAAAAAATCTTTTATCAAAAGGGGTAGATAGAAACAGAATACTTTTTGTCAATTTAGAAGATCCGAGATTCGCTCCATATCTCGGATTGGAACTTTTGGAAGAGATTAAAAAAAGCTATCTATTTTATCTAAATCCCAAAGAGAAGCCCCATATATTTTTGGATGAGATTCAAAATATAGATGGTTTTGAGAAATGGCTTTTGAAAGAGTATGAGTTAAAAACCGCTTTTTTATATGCTACGGGTTCCAATTCCAAATTGCTAAGCAAAGAGATAGGATCCTCTCTTAGCGGCAGATATCTTGATATTTTGGTATATCCTCTCAGTTTCAAAGAGTTTTTGTCTTTTAAGAATTTCGATGTGGTTGATAGATTCGATTATATCTCTAAAAGGCTTGAGATAGAGAGATTATTTGAGGAGTATATAGAATATGGTGGATTTCCGAAAGTAGTTTTGATAGATGACAGGGATCTTAAAAATGCCGAATTAAAAAGCTACTTTGATTCCATTTTGTTGCGGGATATAGTGGCAAGATATAAGCTTGATAATTTCGAAGTTTTGGAAAAGTTGTCCATATTGTTGCTTTCTAATATCGCTAATCTGATTTCAAATAATAAGCTTAAAAATATTTTGAATGTTTCCTATGAGACTATAGATAAGTATATCGAATATCTAAAAAACGCTTTTTTGGTATATACCGTTTCCAAATTCGATTGGTCCGTTAAAAAACAGCTTGTTGCTCCTAAAAAGATATATTCTATCGATACAGGCCTTTCGCGAAGAATCTCTTTTGAAGTTGGCAAAAGAAGAGGAGATTTGCTTGAGAATCTTGTATTTTTGGAGTTGAAAAGAAGGTATGAGAATATTTATTATTATAAAAGTTCAAACGGGTATGAAGTAGATTTTTTGATAAAAGAGAGAGAAAAAGTAAAGAGACTTATTCAAGTCTCTTTGAGTTTGGAGGATGAAAAGACGAAAAAAAGGGAGATAAGGGCTCTTCTTAA
>JAADDG010000122.1 GCA_013154075.1 Campylobacterota bacterium
TCTGATCGGTAGGCTTGATTTTGATATGTCTATGCTCGTCTATCGCCATTCTATAAAGAGCGCTCATCGTCTCTCCCTGACTTCCGGTAGTGACTATCAAAACTTTATTATCCGGATATTTACCAACCTCGTGAGCGTCTATAAAAATCCTTTTATCAAGCTTGATATACCCAAGCTCCATAGCGGTATTTAGGTTTCTCTCCATCGATCTTCCTATTACGCAAACCTTTCTTCCATACTTCAAACCGTATTGAATGGCTTGATAGACTCTATGGATATTGGAAGAGAATGTAGACATTATCACTCTTCCTTTGGAGCTTGCAAAAATCTGATCGAAAGTAGGTCCAACAGAGCTCTCGCTTCTTGTAAAACCCTCTTTATGAGAGTTGGTACTATCGCTTAGAAGACACAAAACTCCCTTCTCTCCGTAATAAGCAAGCCTATGCAAATCGGTCGGATAGCCGTCAATGGGTGTATGATCTATCTTGAAATCTCCGGTATGAATGATAGTTCCGGCTTCCGTGGTAATAGCCAAAGCGGAAGCGTCTATAATGGAGTGGGTTATATGAATCCACTCTATATCGAAATCTCCTATTTTATAAATCTTTCTCTTCTCAACAGGTCTAAAATAGCTTCTATATTTGCCTATTCCGTGCTCTTCGAATTTATTTAGAATCATTCCAAGCGGCAAAGGGGTGGCGTAAATCGGAAATTGCATCTCTTTAAAAAGATAGGGAAGGGCTCCGATATGATCTTCATGAGCATGAGTTATTACTATACCTTTGATTTTATTTCTAATTTGCTTTAAATAGCTAAAGTCAGGTATCAAAATATCCACACCGTGCATATCTTCACTTGGAAAACTCATTCCTACATCGATGATTATGGCACTATTTTTCGTCTCCATAATCATCATATTTCCGCCTATCTCTCCAAGCCCCCCAAGAGGCGTTATTCTCACGCATCCGTTACCGTTTTGATTTATCTTGTTGTAGCATTCAAGTCTATTTTTGTGAATTCTTTCATTCTGCTCGAAAGTTCTTTTTATATTTTTTAAAGTTCCGGCTTTACTGTTGTCTTGTTTTTGTCTCTTTTTTTGAGAAGCCTTTTTCGAAGAAGAGTTTTGATTTTGTTGAGTTTGCTGCTCGGGCTTGCTCTTTTCCGCCTCTTTTTGTTCCGCATTTAAATCGGTTTTTTCTTTTTGAATATTGGAATTTTCAATATTTTCTTGATTATTCTTCTCTTCGCTCATGTTTCACCCTTTGTAGTGGTTATTTTATATATTTTTAAAAAGCAGGTGATACAAAGAGAGAGGAAGCTCGTGAGGACGAAGGGTTGGAGGGAGATCGTTTTTTTGAAAAAAACTCTCAATCCTATTTTTGTCATAAGATTGAGAGAGATTTTTAATAAGAGTTTTCCTCGGCGCTTTAAACGCCTCCTTTAAAAACCGTTCAAACTTTTCAAACTCGTCTAAAGAATCAAAAATTCCCTCTTTCCCTCGATCTTTTATAAAATCTCTTTTTTTTATCATCTGTAAAACGCTTGAAGTCACTTTAGGAGGAGGATCGAAACTGCTTCTATCCACGTCGAAAAGAACTTTCGTTTTACAAACCGAATTTGCCAATATAGATAGAGAGGAGAAGTTTTTATCCCCCTCCTTCGCGCAAAATTTGGAAGCTACCTCTTTTTGAACCATAACCGTCAAAGTGGCGCAATTTGGATCCTTTAAAGAGTTCAAAACTATCTTGGTAGCTATATAGTAGGGAAGATTCGCTATAAGATCATACTTTTTATCTATAAGGGTATCTTCCCATCCTTCCAATACGTCATGACACTTTAAAATTAGATTTCCGCTCTCTATCTCTTTTGAAAATTTCTCTTTTAAATATTTACAAAGATCGTTATCGACCTCAAAAGCTACTACTCTCTTCTTTCGCTCTAATAGCTTTTTAGTTAAATCACCTAACCCAGGCCCAATCTCTACGACGATATTGTCTCCTTTGGGCATCGATTCGATGATCTTGTTTAAAATCGACTCGTCTTTTAAAAAGTTTTGGCCGAATCTCTTTTTCGGTATAATCAAAACAAATCCTTTTCAAAAGGAAATTATAATATAATAACTTTGCTTATATAAAAATAACATAAAAAGGTTTTTAATGGAATACTTTGCAAAACGAATTATTCCGTGTCTTGACGTCGATAAGGGAAGAGTGGTCAAAGGCGTCAATTTCGTAGGCTTAAAAGATGCCGGAGATCCCGTAGAGGTAGCGAAAAGATATAATGAGGAGGGAGCGGACGAAATAACATTCTTGGATATAACCGCAAGCCACGAAAACAGAGATACGATCGTTCATATCGTAGAGGAAGTGGCAAAAGAGGTATTTATACCTCTAACGGTAGGGGGAGGAATTAGAAAACTTGAGGATATATATGCGCTTTTAAACGTGGGATGCGATAAAGTGAGCATAAACTCGGCAGCTATAAAAAACCCGAACTTCATAAACGAAAGCTCTAAGAGATTCGGTTCTCAATGTATCGTAGTGGCGATTGACGCCAAAAAGGTGGATAAGAATCGATGGAACGTCTTTATAAACGGAGGTAGAATAGATACGAAAATAGATGCCATAGAGTGGGCCAAAGAGGTGGAGGACAGAGGTGCCGGGGAGATTCTTCTAACCTCTATGGACGCGGACGGAACGAAAGCGGGATACGATATAGAGCTAACGGAGAGAATCAGCAGATCTTTAGATATTCCGGTAATAGCAAGCGGCGGAGCGGGAAAGATGGAACATATAAAAGAGGTTTTCGAGCATGGAGCGGACGCGGCTCTTGCGGCTTCTATCTTTCATTTCAAAGAGATAGATATTATGGATCTAAAACGATATCTCAAAGAAAACTCCATACCGGTTAGATTATGATAGTCTGTGCAGGAAAAACAGAAGAGTTTAGTTTCGCTCTGCCTATCGGAGTAGGGCTTATTCAAAGCGCCATCAATTTGACAAGATTAGCCCTCTTTGACAAACCGGAATATCTGCTTTTTATAGGTACGGCAGGAAGCTACGGAAAATATAAAATTTTCGATATAGTCGAATCGACTATCGCCTCAAATATAGAGATCTCCTTTTTCGAAGGGAAATCTTACACACCGATAGATAACGTAATCTCTTCACAAGGATTCAATGTTTCACATGAAACATTCAAAAAGGTAATCGTAAATTCAAGCAACTATATCTGTACCGATAAAGAGATCTCAAAAAGATATCTAAAATATGGAATAGAGATAGAGAATATGGAGTTTTACTCCGTAATAAACGTGGCAAAAGAGTATGAGATTCCCGTAAAGGGCGTATTTGCAGTAACAAATTATACCGATAAAAACGCTCACAAAGAGTATATGCAAAACTATAAAAAAGCAAAAGATATCTTGATAAACTATCTAAAAGAGGAGATGAAAATAATCAAATGAAAACGATAATGGATCTAACTAAAGAGGAACTTCAAAACATAGTAAAACCGCCCTTTAGAGCGAAACAGATATATAACTGGATATACCAAAAGTATGTGAACAGTTTCCACGATATGCAAAATCTCCCAAAATCGCTAAGAGAAGAGCTCTCAAAAGAGTTCATCATCTCTCCCCTTGAAATAGTCAATGTAGAAGAGAGTAAAGACGGAAGCAAAAAGTATCTATTTAGACTCCAAGACGGCCATACGATAGAATCCGTACTGCTTCCTATGAAAAAAGAGCAAAGAGATGAAGAGGGCAATATAGTTCAAAGCGCTAAATACTCCATCTGCGTATCTTCTCAAGTAGGGTGCAAAATGGGATGCTCCTTTTGTCTGACGGCAAAAGGGGGATTTATAAGAAACCTCACTCCCGGAGAGATAGTGGCACAAGTATTGGAGATAAAAAAAGACAACAACATAGAGGCTAACAAAAGAGTAAATGTAGTCTATATGGGTATGGGAGAACCTCTCGATAATTTGGAAAATCTCATAAAAGCGATAAAAATAATGAACGATTTGGATGGATTATCAATCTCTATGAGAAGACAGACGGTTTCTACAAGTGGCCTTAGCCATCAGATAAAGAGACTTGGAGAGGAGAATTTGGGAGTACTGCTTGCCATATCTTTGCATGCGGTGGACGATAAGCTAAGAGAAGAGCTTATGCCAATAAACAAAGCCTACAATATAGAGTCTATTATAAAAGCGGTAAGAGAGTTTCCTATAGATCAGAGAAAAAGGGTGATGTTCGAATATCTTGTCATCAAAGATCTAAACGACGATATAAAAAGTGCCAAAAAACTTGTAAAACTTCTGCACGGAATCAAAGCGAAAGTAAATCTCATATACTTCAATCCGTATCCGGGAACGCAATATCAAAGACCTACAAAAGAGAGCATGGAGAGATTTAAAGAGTACCTAAACAATCACGGAATCATTTGCACGATCAGAGAATCGAAAGGACTTGATATAAGCGC
>JAADDG010000009.1 GCA_013154075.1 Campylobacterota bacterium
GCTTTTAAATTTAAATCGATAATTCTCTCTATCTTCTCAAAATCTATATCTTCATGCATTCCAAAGTACCCGACACCCGCACTGTTTATTAAAATCTTCAAATTATTTTTATTTATCTCTTTTTCTATTTTTTTGATATTTTTAGATTCGCTAAGATCGCACTCTATTTTTATAAAATTTTTATCTTCTATTTCGCATTTTGAAAAGTCTCTTGCTATTGCAAACACTTCATAATTGTTTTTCAAAAGCATCTTTGCACACTCTTTTCCTATTCCGCTTGAGGCTCCCGTAACTATCGCTCTTTTCATATTTCTCTCTCTATATCAGGTAAAAATTTCTCTATCATAGCGTAAACTTCCTCTTTTTTGGGTATTTTATTTTCCAATAGGTCCGAAGCGACTTTGTAGATGTAGATATTTTCAATTTTTGTAAATTTCATCGAAGCTTTCAAAAATCCGTAAGCCTCCATATCGATTAGAGGGGAAGGGGAGATGGCATTGTGTAAAGCCTCTTTGTCGAATGTGGTTAGAGAAGCTTTCATAAAAATAGAATTTTTTATTTTTAGGGATATCTTTTTATCGCTTGCTTTATCTATCACGCTTTTTATTCTAAACATTTTATAAAGATCTTTTTCGTTTTTACAAGAGCAAATTCCTATATTTATGATTTTTGATATCTCAAATTTGCAAAAGGCGTAAGAGGCGGCTATGGAGGCGTCTATTTTGCCTATTTTGCTGATAATAAGGGCCGCATTTTCATTTTTATAAATTGAAAACGGCTTTTTTTCATAGAGTTTTAAATCGTATCTATCTATGATCGGTTTGGCTTCCGTCAAGGTAGCTGTTTGAAATAGTTTAATACTCAATCTCTATCCTGCTCTCTCCGGCATGGAGTTTGATTACTTTTATCTTTTTTGAGATTCTATCTTTCAGAGCTTCTACGTGAGAGATGATTCCTATATTTCTGCCTTGATTTTTTAGATTGTTCAATGCGAAAAGAACCGCTTCCAAACTCTCCGAATCCAACGTCCCGAAACCTTCATCCAAAAAGAGAGATCCTATTTTTACCTTTTCGCTTACAAGATCGCTCAAAGCCAAAGCGAGAGAGAGACTAACTATAAAGCTCTCTCCGCCAGATAGCGTGTTTATCGGTCTTTGGATATTTGCCTGATAGGTATCCAAGATCTCTATATCAAGCTCTTTTTGGCTTCTTTTTAGAAGATATCTTTCGTTTAAGACTTTTAGGTGCCTGTTTGCCGCTTCTATCAAGATATCCAAAGTGATGGAGCTTGCGAATTTTCTATATTTATCTCCCTGTGCGGATCCTATGAGGGAGTTTAAAATATCCAAAATTTCAAACTCTTTTAACTCTTCTTGCAAATTTTTGTTTAGATTTTCAATTTTTTCTCGGTTTTTCGAATCAATTTTGAAGCGCTCTTCTATGGAGGCTATATCGAAAATTATCTTTTCGTATTTGGATAGATACTCTTTTAAAATATTCTCTTTTTCCAAAAGGCGGTTTTCATCGAAATCTTTTCCTTCAAGCTCTTTTGAGAGCTCTTTTAGTTTACTCTCGATCTCGATTCTCTCTTTATCGAGTCTGTTTTTTAGCCGTTCTATTTCCTCCATCTCCCTCTCATCCAACAAAGCCTCTTTGAACTCTTCTTGATTTTCAAATCCCTCTTCATTCGCTTTTTTTAGAAATATCTCTTTTAGATCGTTTTTCTCTTTTTGAATTTTTATAAAGTCCTTTTCAAATTCTTGTAAAGTGGAGAGGAAATTTTCTTTATCTTTTATTTCATGTGTTGTTTTTAGAATATCTTTTTCTATTGTGGAGATTTTTTGTAATATAGCTTGCATCTCTTCGTTTGTTCTTTGAGCCTCTTTGATCTTTTTTTCTATTGTCTCTTTTTGAATTTCGTTTTTTCTGATAAAACCTTCCAGCTCTTTTATGTTTTCGAACTCTTTTGTATTTTTTGCGAGTTTTTCTATCTCGGATTCATACTCTTTTATCATATCTAAATTGCCGGATATTTCGCTCTGCAGGGATCCTATCTCTTTTTCCAAAGATATGAGATTGTTTTGATACTCTTGAAACTCTCTCTTTTTTTTAGCTATCTCTTTATCAAGTTTCGATAGATCGGGACTCTTTTTATCGGCCCATGGGTGCGAAGTAGATCCGCAAAGAGGACAGGGGGAGCCGCTTGTTAGCTTTTTTCTCTCCTCTTCCAAAGAGATTATTTTCAATCCAAGCTCTCTTCTTTTCTCTTTCTCTTCCAGCAGCTCTTTTATCGATGAGATATCTTTTAAAAGAAGCTCTTTTTTTGTGATTTTATCTTTTAGCGATAGCTCTTTTTGGTTTTTGGTTTTTTGCAGTAGGGAAATTTTTTCGTTTAGTGTGGATATTTTTATAAAATCTCTTTTTATCTCCTCATACTTTTTCTCTTGTTTTAAAATATTTTCTTTCTCTAAAAGCAAAGGAGATAGGTCTGTTTTTTTGATCTCTATTTTTTGGTAGCTTTTTAGTTTTTTTGTTTTTTTCTCTTTTTCCTCTTTGATGGCATTTATTTGATTTTTTATGTCATTAATTAGATTATTTATAGACTCTGTTGATATGGAGTCTATTTTGGTGAAATTTTGGATCTTTTTTTTAAGAGCTTTTAGCTCTTCTTTTTTGTTTAGATAGTTTTGCCACTCTCTTATGATCTTTTTTGCCTTTTTTGCCTTTTGATATTTTTCAAATCTCTCTTCATTGCTTTTTATTTCTCTCTTAAGACTCTCTTTATTTCTTAAAAGGAGTTTTTGTTTGTTTAATAATTCTTCTATTTTTTTTAGGTTTTGAATCTCTTCTCTTAAATTTTTAGATATTTTTTCTATCTCTTCTTTTTCTTTTAAAAGGGCGGTTTTTTGGGTGTGCAGATTTTTGCTCTCTTCTTCGGATAGCAGTTCTATATTTTCAATCTTTTCTTTTAGAAACTCTATTTGAAGCTTTTTTTCTTTATGTTTGTTATAGACTTTTTGAGAGATTAGAGAATAGATTTGAGCCGAGGTGATTTTTTCCAAAAGTTCGGCTTTTTCGTTGGAGGAGGCTTTCAAAAAGGCGTCGAAATTTCCTTGCGATAGAATGATGGATTTGGTAAACCTCTCGAAATCTAGACCGCTAAGCTCCTCTATCTTTTTTGGAACCTTTTTTACCGATTCTTCTATAATATTTCCATCTTCATCCGATAAAAGCATTTTTGGGGGCTGAAGATTTCCGTCACTCTTTCCTCTCGCTCTTTTTAGGGAGTAGCGGCTTTTGTATCTTTTGCCGTTTATTTCAAAAAGCGTTTCGCAAAAGAGATCTCCCGTGTGTTTGCTCATAAGCTCATAGACGTTTTTATTCGTAAGTCTTGGAGTTTTTGCGTACATCGAAGCGCATATCGCATCCAAAATAGTACTTTTTCCGGCCCCCGTAGCTCCCGTGATCGCAAATATCCCATCTTCGAATCTCTCGAAATCTATTTCGAAATTTCCCTTTAGGGAATTTATGTTTTTAAAAGAGAGTTTCAAGATTTTCATACGGTATCCTCTTGGGTTTCGACTTCTCTTAAAATCTTTTCATAGAGAATTTTTAGTTTTTTCTCAAGCTCTCTATCTTCTATCTCCTCTTTTAGCTTTCTATCGAAAATTTCAATGGGAGAGAGATTCGAGATCCCTTGAGATATCGGGATATCTTTTAAAATATTCTCAAACTCTTTTTCATATTGGATTGCTAAAATTTTTATATTTTTCTTTTTTGCGGTTTCGTTTAGGCTTTGGATGAAGCTTTCGGATCTTTTATCTCCCTGTATGACTATTTTGCACCATGCTTCTTTTAAAGAGTTCGTTTCCAAAAGCTCTTTTTCTATTTTTTCGTAATCTCCTTTGATCTCTATAAGTTTTCTAAAAGGTTTTATCTCTATATCCTTAATTTTAAAATTTTTAGTATCCACTATGAAGATACTTTTTTTATCTTTCGCCTCGTTAAAGCTTAAAGGAATCGGA
This sequence comes from Campylobacterota bacterium, assembly GCA_013154075.1. GTDB lineage: Bacteria > Campylobacterota > Campylobacteria > Campylobacterales > JAADDG01 > JAADDG01. The sequence continues at coordinate 4,026 of JAADDG010000009.1, forward strand.
GAGCCGCAATAGATTGTTTTGCCTATTTTTTGAGCTTTGTGAAAATGTCCAAGCAGAGTCAGATCGAAAATATCGAAAAAAGAGCTTTCGATAGAAGAGAGATTTCCTATATAAAGTTCTCTCTCGCTTCCGCTCTTTTTGGCCTCCACTACGCTTAGATGGCCGGTGGCAACTATTTTTTTGCCGTTTTTTAGAGCCTGTTTGTAAAGATCCGTATAGATATCTTTTATAGCTTTTATATAGGTTTTTTCATGATCTTCATAATTTTGATCGGATATAAATTTGGTTATATACTTTTCTCTAAGATAGGGAACGGCTAAAAGTGTGAAATCTTCAAATTCGAAAATTTTCCCCTCTTTTTCCACAATCTCTATGGAGAGCAAAGATAAGATCTCTTTGAAAGATTCCAAAAATGATATCGAGTCATGATTGCC
>JAADDG010000084.1 GCA_013154075.1 Campylobacterota bacterium
AAGATTACTATTTCATTTCTATTTTTATCGGTTACGATTCCCTTTGCATATCTACTTTAAAATACTTATAAACTGATATATGATTTATATTCCACCAAATTTTTTATAAGCTCATTCAATTCACTCTCTATATCATAATCATCCATTACGGGTATTTCATTTTTATTAAGTAGTTGCATAAAAGTATAAATATCCATATCCAAAAGCTCGGCTCCCTGAGATAACGATATTTTATGCTTTTTATATAGCTCTAACGTCAATTTCTGTTTTGCAAGAGAGGCGAGAGAATTTTCATCCTCGTTTATACTCAAAAAAAGATCATCCGGTATCTCTATGGAAAGTTGCATTCGGTTTCCTTTTATCTTTTTATTAAATTATAACATAACAAAAGTCAGAATAATTTATCGATCGATATAAGTTTATTTTTTCTTTTTATCCAAAACCGTTACAAAATTTGATAAAATTTCACAAAACTCAAACAAAGGCGTACTTATGGGAAAAAAGAGCGTTAAGAAAGTGGTATTGGCCTATTCCGGAGGGCTTGATACGAGCGTTATTTTAAAATGGCTTCAAGAGACGTACAATTGCGAGGTGGTAACTTTCACAGCCGACATCGGACAAGGCGAAGAAGTGGAACCGGCAAGAGAAAAAGCTTTGAAGCTTGGTATAAAACCGGAAAATATCTTTATAGAAGATCTAAGAGAGGAGTTTGTAAGAGACTTCGTTTTTCCTATGTTTAGAGCAAACGCGATTTATGAGGGAGAGTATCTGCTTGGTACATCCATAGCAAGACCCCTTATAGCAAAAAGACAGGTAGAAATAGCCAAACTCACGGGAGCGGACGCGGTAAGCCACGGAGCTACCGGTAAAGGAAACGATCAAGTCAGATTTGAGATAGGATATTTGGCACTAAACCCGGATCTAACGATAATAGCTCCTTGGAGAGAATGGGATCTAAACTCAAGAGAGAAACTTTTGAAATTTGCACAAGAGCATGACATCCCCATAGAAAAACACGGCAAAAAATCCCCCTACTCAATGGATGCCAACCTTCTTCATATCTCCTATGAGGGAGGAATACTCGAAGATCCTTGGAGCGAACCGGAAGAAGATATGTGGAGATGGACCAACTCTCCCCAAAACGCTCCCGATAAACCGGAATACATAGAAATAGAGTACGAAAAGGGAGATCCTATCGCCATAAACGGCGTGAAAATGACTCCGGCAAAGATACTCGAAACCCTAAACGAATACGGAAACACCCACGGAATAGGCAGAGTCGATATCGTAGAGAATAGATTTGTGGGAATGAAAAGCAGAGGATGTTACGAAACTCCGGGCGGAACGATCATGCTAAAAGCCCATAGAGCGATAGAGAGTATCACACTCGATAGAGAAGAGGCTCATTTGAAAGACGAGCTTATGCCAAGATACGCAAAACTTATCTACAACGGCTTTTGGTTCGCACCTGAGAGAGAGATGCTTCAAGCCGCAATCGACAAAACCCAAGAAAACGTAAACGGAACGGTAAGACTGAAACTCTACAAAGGAAACGTTACCGTAGTGGGAAGAAAATCTCCAAACTCACTTTTCAACCCCGAATACTCCACATTCGAAGAAGATAGCGTCTATAACCAAAAAGATGCGGAAGGTTTCATCAAACTAAACGCTCTTAGATTCATCATCGAAGGCAAAGCGAGAAAAGGTTGAACCTCATAACCAAAGAGGGCTTTCCTTTCGCCTTCGACCCAAACGGCTGCTTTAGCTGCGAAGGAAACTGTTGCAGGGGAGAGAGCGGATATATTTGGGTAAATGAAGACGAGATGGAGGCTATAAGCTCCTTTTTGAACACTCCTCTTAAACGTTTCAAAAACAATTATGTAAAAAAATATTATAATGGATTTTCTATAAAAGAGATCGTTAAAAACGGCGAACATATCTGTATTTTCTTCGATACAGAGAAAAAAAGATGCGAAATATATCCCGTTCGCCCCAAACAGTGCCAAACTTTTCCTTTTTGGGAAAATTTCAAAAACAATATAGAGGAAGTTGAAAAAGAATGTCCGGCAATAAAAAGATTATCTTAACAAGTACGATTTTTGCGCTATTTCTAAGCGGTTGCGCCTTAAAACATGAAATATCCAAACCTTACGGCCGACTTTCGTCGGTACCTGAAAAATCCGATGAAATAGACAATATCAAAATAATCAAACCTAAAATAGATAAAAAAGAGTTCGAAGAATTTTCGCTCCTTCTTCAAGCCCTATACCTAAAATACACCGATCCCACCGCAAAAACATACGATATTTTTTATAAACTTTACAAAACCACCGGAAATCCGGAATATCTTTATGAAGCGATTAAAAACATAATGCGATATCGCCCGAAAGAGATAGACAAAGCTTTAGAAATGGTCAAAGAGGGGCTCAAAACAAATCCGGACAGCGAAAAACTAAACAATATGCTCGTAACACTCTATCTAAAAAAAGATAAATTCAAAGAGGCGTTGAAAGTTACCCAAAAACTTCTAAAAAAAAGAAAAACAAAAAAATATTATCTCTATGCGGCCATCTCATATCTGGGAATGGAGAATTTTCAAAAAGCTATAGAGTATTACAAAAAAGCTTACGAACTCTCACAAGACGTAGATATTCTAAATCAGATGGTAACGATTCTTTACAAATTTATGGGTAAAAAAGATGAAGCCGTAAAACTGGTAAAAGAATACATAAGAAAAAAAGGCTGCGACTATTACGTATGCAACAGACTCGCCGAAATCTACATACAAAACGGAGATTTGGAAAACGCGGTCGATATTTACAAAAAAATGTACGAAAAATATAAAGAAAAAAAGATATTAAAGAAAATAGTCGAAATCTATCTCTACTTAAATAAACCCAAAGAAGCCGTAAATTACGTAATCTCCACCGGCGGCAATGAAGATATCCTTATAGAGATATACATAAACGAGAAAAATTACGACAAAGCGTACGAAATAGCCAAAAAGCTTTACGAAAAAACTAAAGATCCCAAAATTTTGGCAAAAGTAGCGATATTGGAATATGAAAAAGCGAAGAAAAAAGATAAAAAACTCCTAAACTCCATAGTGAAAAAATTCGAAAAAGCCATGCCTTCACTCTCCCCTTTCGATCAGGCAAACGCGCTTTTTTACAACTATTACGGATATCTTTTGATAGATCACGACATAGATGTGGACAAAGGTATCAAATATGTCAAAAAAGCCCTCAGACTCGAGCCCTCATCCATCTACTATCTCGACTCTTTGGCTTGGGGGTACTATAAAGAGCACAAATGCAAAGAAGCTTATGAGATAATGGATAAAATTATCGACAAAACAGACGAGCAGGAGATCATAGATCACTACAATATCATAAAAGCCTGCTACAAAAAAGAGGATAAGAAATGATACTTGACGAGATAATCAAAAAAACAAAAGAGGAAGTCGAGAGAAGAAAAAAGGATTTTCCTTTAGATTGGCTTGGAAGAAGCTTGGCATACAATCCTTACGTGCCAAGAGACGTAAAGCCTCACCTAACCTCGACTCCCGACAACCCTTATAGAATCATCGCCGAAGTAAAAAAGGCAAGCCCGAGCAAAGGGGTAATCAGAGAGGATTTCGATCCGCTTTTGATAGCTCAAGCCTACGATAGAGCCGGAGCGGACGCCATATCGGTTCTAACGGAACCTTTCTTCTTTCAAGGCGATATAGAGTATCTAACACAAATCAGAAGATACGCTTCACCGGTACTTCTTAGAAAAGATTTCATTATAGATAAATACCAGCTTGTGGAAGCACTGGTTTACGGAGCCGATTTCGTGCTTTTGATAGCCAAAGCTTTAAGCAGAAAAGAGTTAAAAGAGCTTTTAAACTACACATGGCATCTTGGAATGGATGCTCTTGTAGAGGTACACGATAAAGAAGACCTCAAAAAAGCCATCTTCTCAGGCGCCGAAATAATAGGCATAAATCACAGAAATTTGGAAACTTTCGAAATGGATATGAAACTCTCCGAAAAACTTATCCCGCTTATTCCAAACTCCAAAATAATCGTAGCCGAAAGCGGCATAAACGACAAAGAGACCGTCAAAAATCTTCACGATATAGGAGTGGACGCCTTTTTGATAGGAGAGCACTTCATGAGGCAAGATGATATAGAAGGAGCCGTCAAGGAGCTGAAAAATGGGTAGCATCTCTTATTACATAGACAGGCTTACGGCATTTTTCGGGAAAGTCGCCGCCATTTTGGTGGTAGCTTTGACTCTCTTGATAGTGTATGACGCCGGGATGAGATATCTTTTTCATAGCGGAAGCGTAGCTTTGCAAGAGCTTGAATGGCATCTGTACGATATGATATTTCTTTTGGGACTCTCTTATACCTTAAAGCATGACAAACATGTAAGAGTGGATATATTTTATGCCAAAT
>JAADDG010000201.1 GCA_013154075.1 Campylobacterota bacterium
TAGTGGTGGTAGCCTTTTTTCAAATATTTATCATTCGATCCGTTCCGGATAATTTAACCTCCATAGCGATAGGTTTGGCCATAGTGGCGTTCGGGCTTGCAATATTCATAAGAGGTCTTGAGCTTGGAATCTTTCCCGTAGGAGAGAATCTGGCGATGGAGTTTGCCAAAAAAGGGAGTCTGTTTTGGCTCTTGCTCTTTGCCTTTCTAATAGGCTTCTCCACTACGATAGCAGAACCTGCCCTCATAGCCATAGCCGATAAAGCGGCCGCAATCAGCAACGGGAAGATAGATGCCATGTTTTTGAGAATGACCGTGGCTTTTTCGGTAGGTTTTGCCATAGCTTTGGGAGTTTTTAGAATAATTATAGGCCATCCCATACAATATTACATAATCATCGGCTATATTTTGGTAGTGCTTATCACCTTCTTCGCTCCCAAAGAGATAATAGGCTTGGCGTATGACAGCGGGGGAGTCACCACCTCCACCGTAACGGTGCCTTTAGTAGCGGCTCTTGGAATAGGTCTTGCATCGAGTATCAAGGGAAGAAACCCCGTAATTGACGGATTTGGACTCATAGCGTTTGCCTCTTTGACTCCCATGATATTCGTCCAACTCTACGGAATAGTGGCAAACGCTCTATTCGATCCCAAAGACGCGGCCATTTTGGCTCAAGCTGCCGCTGAGGAGATAACTCACGAGCAGGAATTTACGTTTATGAAAATCATATGGGATCTATTGGCGGTAATAAAAGATATTTTGCCCATTTTGCTTGTAATTTTGTTTTTTCAATATTTGGTGATCAAAAAGCCTCTTCCTCACCTGCATAAAATATCGGTCGGAATCATTTTGGTAATTTTAGGACTTTACGCGTTTATTTTGGGACTTGAGATAGGATTGTTTCCCATAGGAGAGACACTCGCTTTTCAGCTTACTTCCACCAAAAATATATTTTTTATCTATCTGTTTGCCTTTTTGATAGGCTTTTCCACTACGATGGCCGAACCGGCTCTTCTTGCCATAGCGATAAAGGCGCAAGAGGTGAGCGACGATAGAATAAACGGTACCATTCTTAGAGTTTTCGTAGCTTTGGGAGTGGCCATAGGAATAGCCTTGGGAGCTTACAGAATAGTAACGGGAGGGGAGATACACTACTATATCATAGTCGGATATATTATCGTAATTATCATGACCTATTTCGCACCCAAATACATAATCCCGATAGCGTATGACAGCGGGGGAGTTACCACCTCCACCGTAACGGTGCCTTTGGTGGCGGCTTTGGGACTCGGGCTTGCCCAAAATCTGGAGGGAAGAGATCCTTTGATAGACGGATTCGGACTCATAGCGTTTGCCTCTCTTTTTCCGATGATTACGGTAATGGGATACGGAATCTACGCACAATTTAAAAGAAAAGGATAGAGAATGAAATTTGTAGCCCTTGTGACGATAATACCTCAAGAAAGTGAAGAAAAAGCGATAGAGGTGGCCAAGAAGGCCGGAGCGGGAGCCGTGACGATATTTAACGCAAGAAATATAGGTTTGAAAGAAAAAAAGATATTTTTCAATCTAACTTTAGAAGAGAGTATGTCGGCTCTTCTTTTTCTTTTGCCAAGAAAGGTATCTTTGAAAGTTCTAAAGGCTTTAAAAGATGAGATGGATATAGACAACACCGAAAACAGCTCGATAATTTTCACCCTGCCGATAGAGCATATTTTCGGAATCAACAGAGAAGAGCTTCATATGTTCGAAAACGAGATAAAATCTATACTATAATTATAAAAGCAACCTTCAAAAGGAGATAAAAATGCTTGTAGAAGAGGTAATGACTCCGAAAGAGAAACTAATTACGCTAAATCAGCTCTCTACCGTAAGAGAGGCGCTTAAACTTATGAAACAGCACAACATAAAAACTATCGTCGTAGAGAAAAACTCCCCAAACGGAGCCTACGGGCTTGTTACGTTCAAAAACATTCTACAGGCCATAGTAGCCCAAGAGGGGGATATAGATCTTTTGAATATTTACGATATAGCCACCATTCCGGCCATCTCCGTAACAAGAAAAATGGAGATGAAATATGTGGCCAAAATGATGGTAAGACACAGCATAAAAAGAGTTCTTGTCATAGACGACAATGAACTTCACGGAATTATTACCATGAGCGATATCATAGGAGCACTCTTAAACGACGTATAGTCCTACTCTATCACCGGAAGAGGACCTATATATCCCGTATAAGCCCTTCTCTCCTCCTTGCTTTTTGCAAGAGAAGGCATCTTTTGAGAGCTGTAAACGGCGTCTCCCTCCGTGTATGGGTGCTGAACCACACTCATAATATAGCCGTGGTTTTTAATGTTTTTTATGTAATAAATCGAAGTGGCTTCACTTCCGTAAGGAGTCGTCTCTATTCTTGTAAGCTTCCTATTCTTTACGTTATAAGCCCAGACGTAATCGTTTTGATGCCCCACAGAGCTATCCTCTCCTATCAAAAGAGTGGATGAATTTGGAATAAAAGTGATATTATCGGGATTGGCTATAGAATTTATAGAGCATTCGTTCCCTTCTACCGATCTATCAGCCACACCCCAAATCAATCCTTTCATAAAATCGGGAACGAAAGAGGAGTTTATCTCTTTTCCGTCGCTATCGTAGGTCTTTTTCTTATGAAAAGTAAGTTCATAAACACTTCCGCAAGGATTGTAATTTAATCTGATATCGTTATTTCCTCCCTTATCGTAATAGGAGTTTTTAACGCCCTCTTTTTTGTTATCCTCCATACCTCTATCTATATTGCTCATTGAGATGTATAGAACGTTTTGATCGGGATTGTAAGCTATTCCCTCCATCTTTCTAAATTCACTCGTAGCTCCCTTTAAAGCGGCATACCTTCTGCTCTCAAGCCTTGAGGCTATCTTATCCATACCTCTTTTTAGCTTTAAAATCTCCTCTCCAAACATCGTATTTATCGATTTGAAACCTCTTTTTTCAGTGTTTGAAACTTCAAAAAGATCGTAAAATTTTATTCTTTTATCCAAAGCCTTCTTAATCTCCTTATCATCGGCATGGCCTAAATTGATCCATTCAAGCTTAGCTTCTCCCGCGTTTTTATCGCTTTTTTGTATCCATTTAGCCGCATACAGAATCCCGCTGCTTAAATCTCCCTCTCTATCCGCTATAAACATAAAAAGAGCTACATTGGTTCCGTCATCGCTTAGAAACACAGTCCTTTTATCCGGCATCACGAAACCCAGTTCATGAGAGAATCTGCCCATACAGTAGTGTTTTTTAACATCCGTATCGCCGTTTGAATTTACAATTTTTATCTCCGTAATCCAGCCGTAATCGTAAGGATTTAGGGCTTTTAGATCTCCGTTTACGTACTCGGCCATCATATCGTAAGAGAAATTTATACTTCCGTTTTTTTTCAAATTTCTGGCATTAGGCTCATACTCTTCGCCTCCCAAATGGGTATTCCAAGGAGTTATGCTACCCGCACAAGGAGACCAAAGACCGTTGTAAGAGGAAAAATCTATAGGCTTGGTATTTACGGCTCTTAAATTTCCGTCTTTCTCTACCTCGATTTCCGTAATATAAGCAGCTGCGGGACGGGATTCGAAATGATTTATCATAAAAACCTTATCTTTAAAAGGTATCAAAGAGGTAAAATCGTTTGAATTGGCTATCTTCAATTTTCCGTTTTTATACCTTAGAGGCTTGCCACTCTTATCGTATAAAAGACCGAAAATCCCCTCACCTATCCTATCCCCGCTTCTTGCTATTACATGATAGTCTATATCATACTTCTTACCGTCTATAACGACACTTTTAGAGGCTCTAACCTCTCTTTTTTGCTTGTCGGTTTTCGGAACCGAAATCTCCTTAAAAACTATCTCATGCTCTCTTGCCCAGACAAAAGTTTCGGCTATCAATAAAAAAATCAATAATCTCCTACCCATCAAATCTCCTCTGTAATCTTTTATAACCTAAGCATTTTTAACATAACCGATAGAAAAAATCTCCCTCTCAGCCTGTATAAAGAGCAAAAATCCTCTAGCTACCATAAAAATCACCATCGCGATCCACAAAGAATCTCCGCCAAGATACGACCTTGTAAGAAAATAGAGAGGCAAATATATCAAAAATACGGCTATTAGCATACTGTTTCTCAAAGCCTTGGCCCTTGAGGCCCCCAGATAGATTCCGTCCCACAAATATGAAAAGCTATTGATTAAAGGAGCGAGTATCGTATAAATCATATATCCCAAAGCTATCTGCAAAACCTTTTCATTATTTGTAAAAAAGCTCAAAATATTTTGCGGAAATAGAAAAATGGCTATCGAAAAAACTCCTCCCAAACCAAAACCCCAAATAAAAATCCTCTTAATAAGCTCTCTAAGCTCTTTTTGGCTTTTTGAGAGATATTTACCCACCAAACTCTCGGC
>JAADDG010000116.1 GCA_013154075.1 Campylobacterota bacterium
TTTATATTCGATTTTTTAAAAAGAGTGTCTATAGAGTGAATATAGTAATTTAGATTCAAAAACTTATTTACATGATCAAGCATCACATAGTATAAAATAAACAAAAAAAATGTAATGGCGCTCATCTTAAAAAAATTATTATGTTCTCCAAAATCTAAATTATCAAAAATAAAAAAATAGAAAATGAAAAATAAAATACTAAGTACAAAAGATAAAAAGGGAAGAGTGGCTCTTAACTTAACTCTATCAAAATTATGGGCATACCAAAAAAAAGCGAGTTTTACATATTCTCTCTTGATATCTTCCAATCTCTCTTTCTCAAGATATTTATCATTATCTATATCATCGGTACAAGCCAACGAAGTGATAAAAAATATAGTCTCCTTTTTATTTCTATTATCCACCTTTTCATCTTTTAAATAATCTATTTTGTTGGTAAAAATATCCCAATTTTCAATTTCGCAAACTCTATATTTAAATAAATAGCGGAAAAAAAGATGAAGTATCTTATCGGGAAGAATTTTTATAGTATAATATACTAAAAACAAACCTACGAAATATAACGATATGTAACCAATATTATTATTTAGAAAGCCTAAGAAATCGGATTTAAAAAAAATAGAAACAACAACAGGAATAAAAACGAAAATAACAATATACCACAAAACGGCAGAGTTATTGAAGCGCACTCTTCTTAAAAAAATTTCACTTTTCTCAAAAAACATTATCTTGGCATCCTATAATCATTCAGTTCGAAAGCACTGACGATTCTCTCGTCCCCTCCGTCCAATTCGTTTCTAAGCAAACCTTTCAAAGGCTTCTTAAATCCCCTCAAATAGCCGTATCTTTTTAAATGACGCTTTAATATCCCGTTTCCTTTTTTTATTAAATACTCAAGCTCCTTATCAACACTTTTTTTATTTTCTTCATCCATGCTAAAAATCCCGCTTAATTTATTGCACTAATTAAATTTTAATAAAAAATTATCAAAAATCCTATACATTAAGATAAAATTTTTACAATAAATTTATTTTTTTCCAATTTTTGTTACTATTTTACAAGGAGGTTAAATGAAGTATATATAAATAAAAGCGGATAAAACAAAAGGGCATAAAAGCCCTCGGAAGAATCAAGAAGTTATAAAATCTACAAATTTTTCGCTTCTTAGAGTCCAATCTATAGGAATAAACTTAACGAAATCTCCCTCTTTTAGTTCGCTAAGTTCTGAAGAAAGTACCACAAATCCGTTGCATCTATTTAAAACATTCACCATTCCGGGACCGAATTTAGATAGAGGCGTAAAAGAATCTTCCTCCAAATTTCCGGGGATCACGGCATCGGAGCCCTTTTTCTTTTTGAAATCTTTTGAAATGGGAATCTTTATAAAACTTAAATGAATTTTCTCAAGCCCTCTAAGCATATGGATTAAAATCCTTCCGAAAATCTCGAAATTCAAAGCTGCCGCCAAAGGATTGCCGGGCAGATTCAAAACCAAAGTATCCCCTATTTTTCCAAAAGTAGTAGGCTTACCGGGTCTGATTTTGACTTTTGAAAATAGACTTTCAAAGCCAAGCTCGTTAAAAGCTCTTTTAGTATAATCGGCCTCTCCCACACTAACTCCGCCGCTTGTTATAATCAAATCAAATTTGAGCGAATGTTTGATAAGATTTTTGATAGAGTCCAAATCATCGGCAGACTTTCCGACAAAAACCACCTCACATCCAAGCTCTTTAGCTCTTGAGATCAGATAGTAGGTATTCGAATTATAAATTTGAGACTCTTTAAGCTCTTCAAAATGAAGTTTCAACTCGCTTCCCGATACCAATACGGCTACTCTGGGCTTTGAAAAAACCTCTATATGAGTGATTCCCTGACTAGCAAAAAGAGCTATATGAGCGCCTTTTATCTCCTCTCCCCTCTCAATTACAATCTCACCCTCATCTATATCTTCGCCTCTTCTTCTGATATTGGAATCTATCTTGATATCTTTTAAAAGCTTAATCTTATTTCCGATAACTTCGACATTTTCTTGAGGGATAACGGTTTGAGCCTCTTTTGGCACCTTAGCTCCGGTCATAATTCTAACGGCCTCGAAACCCTTCAAAGATATATCTTTATCCTCTCCGGCTAAAATCTTGCCTACAACCTCAAAAGAATATCCCTCCTTAAACTCCCCACTTTCACTAAAAAGAGCATATCCGTCCATAGCGGAATTATCGAAAGTGGGAAGAGCTATTTTAGCTTCGATTCTTTGAGCGCTAACTCTGCCAAGAGCGTTTTCTATAGGAACGATTTGAGTATTAAGGTTCAGTTTTTGTGAAATAATTAAATTAATTGCCTCTTTTATTGTAACACTCAAATAAAATCCTTTTTGTGTCGATATAAATTTAATAAAATTGTACCATTTATTTAAGGAAAATCATGAACAAAAGAGCTTTTACTCTAATAGAGCTTATTTTTATTATCGTTATTATAGGTATTTTAGCATCCATAGCCATTCCAAAATTCAATAGATTGGATGAAACGGCCAAAATAAACGCCGAAATTTCCACAATGAACAGTGCGGAAAAATCACTGCAGTGGGCGAACGCCTCTTATGCGGACGCTATCAACAACGGATATGCAACTAATAACGACGGAAATATAAGCACTTTTGATATAGACGGCGACGGAAAAGAAGAAGAATTTGGAGACGGAATGCTTCTAACTCTCCACTCGGATATAAAAGAAGCCAAATTCGACTCAACCTCGTTTATGGATATGTCTAAAAAATACGCTATTTTTAACGATCAAGGAAAGATTTTCAGCAAAATACTCAAAAACTCCACAGCTCTTAGAGTAATAGCCTATATCCCTGCAAGCGAAAACGGCATAAACGAACCGGGCAGAGGAGAAGACTCGACAAGCTATGACATTATAGCAATTACCGCTCAAGCAAGTTCAAGATTTTCCGGTGTCAAAGAGGATCCCGTAAAGGGAGATTTCAAAAACAAACCGGATATGAACGATTTTTGGGTCTATAACGGATCTCCCTACCCTATCGATCTAAACGCTTCAGAGGGCGTTATTTTAAGCCACAACAACACTTCCATAATGCCGGGAAGCCTGGTTTTGATAGATATCAACGGAAAATTGCCAAAATACAAAATCCAACCAAGATACATAACTGTAAAAAGATCCGACGGAGAGGGAAAATCGATGAGCTTTAGAGAGCTCACTCAAGACGGATACAATTAGAGATTTTCGATCATAAAATCGTGAATCCTGCCGTTTGAAGCAACGATAATATGATCGCTTAATCTATACTCTTCTCCCTTTTCATTACTCACCTTTCCGCCGGCTTCCCGCAAAATGCAAATACCTCCGGCAACATCCCAAGGTTTCAGATTACACTCATAAAAAGCGTCAAAACTGCCCCTTGCTACATAGCAAAGATCCAAAGCAGCCGATCCGAGCCTTCTAATATCTCTTGTTTTAGGAAGAAGTTTCTCCATAGAAGAAATCACCCACCTAAAATCCTCTCCCATTTCCACTTTGGTATAAGGAAAACCTGTAGCAAGCAAAGCCTTATAAGAATCGCCAACTTCGGATACTCTTATCTCTTCTCCATTTAAAAACGCTCCAAAATCCTTTTTGGCATAAAAGAGCTCTTCTAAAATGGGATTGTAAACCACTCCGATAAAAGGCTCTCCCTCTATCCAAACACCGATTGAGATACAGCAAAAAGGTATGGAGTGTACAAAATTGGTGGTGCCGTCTATCGGATCGATATAGATGGCTTTATCCCTATCTTTTTCACTAACTCCGCTCTCCTCCGCGATTATCGAAAAATCGGGATATTTATCTGATAGTTCATATTTTAAAAAAGCATCTATTTTTATATCGTATTTTGTTACAAGATCCACTTTACCTTTGTAAAATATCTCTTTTTTAGAAAAATAGCCCTCTTTTAAGATCTCTCCGGCCCTTTTGGCCACGTCGATAATATCTTCCAACACAAAAAAGTCCTTATTAGATTTTGAAAAAGGTAGTATATTAAATGAAAGGGAAAATTAAAATAAAACGAAGGGATTTTAATGCCCCGCCAAAAGGCGGAGCGAAGTTTTATTAATATCTGTTTCTCGGTCTCTCTTCTCTCGGTCTTGCTTCATTTACTCTCAAAGTTCTTCCGCTAACCTCTTTACCGTTTAGCTCTTCGATAGCTCTTTTCGCCTCTTCATCGTTTGGCATATCTACAAAACCGAAACCCTTAGATCTTCTTGTCTCTCTATCGGTGATAATTCTAACGCTGCTAACTTCTCCATAAGATGCAAATTGATCTCTCAATTCATCTTCACTCATTCCGTAAAACAAATTTCCAACATAAATGTTCATTTTTCTTCTTTCTCCTGGGATCTGGACTTTTACTTAAAAGTCCTTTATGTTTGTAA
>JAADDG010000017.1 GCA_013154075.1 Campylobacterota bacterium
TTCAAATCGGCCACAAGACCGTGATGAGTCTCAAACTCCTTTACTATATACCCGTTTGCCTCCAAAATCCCTTTTACAAGATATTTGGTATGCTCCTCTTTGCCCGATAGTTCGGGATGCATATGAAGATCGTGCCTGATTTCTATCACTTTGTCGTTTATCTCGTCTATCTTTTTGAATATCTTTTTTATAAGCTCTCTCATAACCGCCCTCCTTTAGTTTCTATCTTAATTATACCACCTATTTGCACTCATATTTGGCCATACCTCTTTTGTCAAAATATTTTGTATAATAGTATGTTTATTTTAAAAACTTTAACTATTCAAAAAAGGTATAAAAATGCAACACTTTCCCGAAAAAATCCCCACTTTAGAAACGAAAAGACTTATTCTAAGAGAGCTTAAAGAAAAGGATCTTCCTTTAATGGCAGAGCTTGCCAACGATTATGAAGTATCCAAAAATCTCTCCACCATGCCCTATCCATACTCATTGGATAACGCTAAAGAGTGGATAGTAAAATGCAAAGAGAAGTTTTCAAAAAAGGATTTCATACCTCTTGCAATTTGTGATAAAGAGAGAGACGAATTTATGGGATTTATCGATACAGATATCTCCGTTTTACACAATCACGCCACATTGGCTTATTGGCTTGGAAGAAAACATTGGGGGAAGGGGTATATGAGCGAAGCTCTCAGAAAAGTTTTAGAGTATGGTTTCAAAGAGCTTAATCTATATAGAATGACCGCTTACCATTTCCATATAAATCCCACTTCCGGCAAGGTTATGCAAAAATGCGGGATGAAGTTTGAGGGAAATAGAAGAGGCCATTTTAAAAGAGGGGAAGAGTATCTCGATATCTTGGGATACGGGATACTAAAAGATGAATTTATAGAAGAGATATAAAAAGCTTTATAGCAAGTGCATAAAGAATAAGGGCTATAATCTTTTTGATCTGCTCTTGAGAGAGTTTGACATGAAGCATATGATTTCCGATATAAGCGCCTATCAGAGCTCCGAGAGCTACGCTAAAAAGAAGCGGATAATCTATCTTTACAAAACTCGCATAGCTTAAAAAAGAAGCAATTGTAGAAAACGGAACTACGAAACTTACCGCAACCGCCACTTTTTTTGGCTCAAACCCCAAAAGCACCAAAAGGGGCAAAAGCATATTGCCTCCGCCCACTCCCAAAAGTCCCGCCGCAGTTCCAACAAAAATCCCTAAAACAGCCAAAATCCACCACTTTTGAAAACGGGCTTTCGATTTTTTCTTAAAAAACATCATCATAGAGGCGCTAAAAATCAAAAATACGGCAAAGAGAGCTTTAACCAACGATTCGTTTATATACTTTGAAAGTTGAGCTCCGATAGGAGAGAAGATAGGAAGAGTTACGGCCAAAGGAAGGGCGAACTTTATATCCAAAACTTTTCTTTTCAGATTTAAAAGAGTGGAAGTGAAAGTGGTAACGAAACCTCCAAAAAGCCCGACTGTTTTTGCGAGATTAAACTCCACGCCCATCATATGAAGTACCGGAATCACAGCTACACCGGCTCCCGCCCCCGCCATCGAAAACAAAACGGAGAGAATCAAAGTGATGAGAAAATAGATAAAATATTCCAATAAACTTCCTTACTTATTATAAAAAATGATGATTTTTATTATTATATCTTAATTTATTGTAAGATAATTTCACATAAGCATTTTTGTATCGTCTCTAACTCATCTTGTGTAAGATTTGCAATTTTTTGTTTCGCTCTTGTTTTACTAAGAGCTCTTATCTCATTGATACAAGCATCACTATCTTTTAAAAGTTTTTCTCTTTTTGCAATATGCACTCTATAAGGTTTAGCATCTTTTTCTATAACCGTCGAGAGGGGAATGACGATAATCGTATCTAAAATCTCATTATCCTCATAAGCGCTCATAATGATAGCGGGTCTTAATTTACCGATCTCCTTACCTTTTGCGGGATTAAAATCAACTAAATAGATATCTCCTCTATTCAATTCCGTCTCCCACGGCTCCGTCACCGATACTATCCTTTTTGCTCGCTTTTGCAACTCTTTTTAAAAGTTCAACTTTTCTCTTTCTCTCCATCTCTTTTATAAAAAGTTCAAACTCTTTTTTAAACTTTTTAGGAACGAAATAGCCGATCTCCTCTTTTTTTCTTCCATTTACAATAGTGGCAATCTCATCTATCTCAAAAAAATCCACACTGTTTCTTAGATTTGATAATGTCAAACTAATCATACAAATCCTTTTTACATTTTAATCTTACTATCTATTATATCATAGATAATTCTACTTTTTTATGCTTCTATGAATCTCCCTCATAATCTTCTCTTTAAGTTCTCTTAATACCCAATCAAGCTCTATTTGCCCGTTTTTTACTTTTAATTAAAAAATTAGAAAAAATAGTCCCAAAACGGAATAATTTCGATATCGTCTATCTTTTGGCTTTCATCATTAAAAGTTATTAAGATCTTTTTATCTACATTAAATTTTAATTTCCTAAGCGCACCAACTTCTCGCTCCATATTTTGTTTATTTAGTTGATAACACACTTGCACAGCGATAATTTCTTGATTTTTAACAGCGATAAAATCACACTCATAATCTTTATTATAAAAATAGATCTCATAGTTTTGTTTTCTCAATTCGGTATATACTAAATTCTCAAACAATTTGCCGAAATTTTTACTAAAACTAAATGAGATTTGAGCTAATAATCCGTTGTCATTAATATAGATTTTCTTTTTGCTTTTTATTTGTTCTTTTAATTTATAAGAATATTGTTGTAACTCTTTTAAAAGATAACTATCTTCAAGAATTTGCAAATACTGCTTAATCGTATTATCATTTGAATTTATAGCTCTTGCAAGTGAGTTATAAGAATATAGATTTGTCGCATTAGATATTATAAAGTAAGCTATCTCTTTAAAACCCTTTATATCTCTTATATTATGCTGGGCTATACAATCTTTCAATATGATCGTCTCATAATAATTTATAAGAATCTCTCTTTTAAATTTAGGCTCCTTCACTACCTCATAAAAACCGCCATATTGCATCAAATCTTCTACAATTTTTAAAACTTTAGCTTTGTTCTCAAGCAATTTCAATTTATTTGTAATATCAAAATATTTCAAAACTTCACTAAAAGATAATGGCATAACCTCATCTTGCAAATATCTGCCACTTAAAAGTATTGCATATTCTCCATCTAAAAGCGACGCATTAGAACCTGTTATGAAAATTTTTTTTACGCTCTCATTATCATAAATAACTTTTACGAACTTTTCCCAATCCTTTACATTTTGTATCTCGTCCAAAAACAAATAATCCACTTTCGTCTCGGTAATTTTTTCACTTAATTCTAAAAGCCTATAAATATTTTTACTATCACTACAAATTTCTGTAAAATATGGATCATCAAAATTGATATAAAGTATAGATTTCGCATCTACATTACTATCTATCAAATGATTTATTATAAGTTTAAAAAGAGATGTTTTCCCACTTCTTCTAATCCCTTTTATCACTTCTATCTGTCTTAAATACAATTTTTCAATTATGCTATCTAAAATATTTCGTTTTAAAAGATTAGAATATCTTTTTTGCCAATGAGTGTTATGTTTTAATATGGCATTTTCCATTTATAATTCCTAAAAAAAGATATTTTTACTAATTATAATTAGTAAAACTTGGTTTTGTCAAACCGCCTCTCTATGAATCTCTCTCATTATCTTTTTTTTTAATTCCGCTAAAATCAAATCAAGCTCTATTTGCCCCTCCTCTACTTTATCCATTAGCATTTCAAGCTCTTTGGTATAGTGTTCGTTAATAAAAGCGTACATTGAAGGATTGTTTTTTAGCTCTTCATATACTTTTATGCCAAGATTTGTTGCAAAAAGAGTTGTTCCTTTTTGGTAGATATATTTTCTCTCAAGGAGTTTTTCTAAAGTAATAGCATAGGTTGACGGGCGGCCTATCCCTTTGGTTTTCATTAGAGTTATAATTTGAGCGTAGGTGTATCTTGGCACTTTTGGGCGAGTGGTAAGCTCTTTTGTAATTTCATACTCTCCCTCTTTTAGGCTCTTTAGCTCTATTGGCACAAGCAAATTTGCTCCATTTTCTATAATTTCACTAAAAAAGATAACTTTGCTGCTTAGATTTTCTACCTCTATGGTAGCTTCTATTTCTTTGACAATAGCCTCTTTCATTTGCGATGCAATAAAGTAGCGAAAAATTAAATCATAAAGCTTTATATGCTCATTTGTAATAAAGCTTTTATTTTGCAAATGCAAAAGCTCTTCAAGCTCTTTTGCATCAAGAGGTCGTGTGGCTCTAATTGCCTCATGCGCCCCACCGCTTTGCTCAAAGCTTCTTGGGCTGAAATACTCCTTTTTAAAATGGCTTGTAATATACTCT
>JAADDG010000120.1 GCA_013154075.1 Campylobacterota bacterium
GAGATGCTTGAGTTTGCAAGTTTGGGAGCGAAAGTGCTTCAAAGCAGATCCGTAGAACTTGCCAAAAAATTAAACGTAAATTTAGTCACAAGAAGCAGTTTCAACGACAATCCGGGAACTTTAATCACAAAGGAAGAAAATATCATGGAAAAACCATTAGTAAGCGGAATAGCTCTGGACAAAAATCAAGCCAGAATCACTCTAAGAGGAGTGAAAGATCAGCCGGGAATAGCGGCTTCGATATTCAAAAAACTTGCCGATGAGAATATAAACGTAGATATGATAATCCAAAACGTAGGTCACGACGGCACTACGAATCTCGGATTTACGGTACCTGAAAACGAGCTTGAGAGAGCCAAAAAGATAATGGAGGATATGCATCCGGCAGAAAATTTGGAGTATGATAAAAACGTAGCGAAAGTATCCGTTATCGGGGTAGGTATGAAATCTCACAGCGGGGTGGCAAGCAAAGCCTTTGAAACGATGGCCGCGGAAAACATCAACATAGAGATGATCAGCACAAGCGAAATAAAAATTTCGATGATCATCGACGAGAGCAAAAGCGAACAAGCCGTAAGAGCTCTGCACAAAGCGTACGAATTAGATAAATAGTTATGAAAGATTTCGCAACTTGGACATTAGAGGCGATCAGGCAGGATCCCTCGCATATGAGCTGGATGGAGGAGAAGCGTTTTCATTGGCTTCCTCTCGCGGCTCGTGCGATAAACGATCTGTTAAACGATCATACCTTTTTACTAATTACGGATAGAGAAAGGGAGTGGTTTGCAAGATATATACTCTCAAAAATAAATAATTTTAAGAACAACCGCCCTTTCTTGCCCATTTTATCTCTTGGGACAATCTTTCCGTTCGTAGATAAAATCAAAACGAACGAAGAGATGGAGAGCTTGGAAGATATGCTCTCTTTATCCTTTCCAAACGGATATACGTTTTTTTATATAGGCAAAAGCAACAACACAAGAGCCCAGCTTGCCAAAAGAAAAGACAACAGTTTCATATGGTTTTTGGACGAAGAGACTCCAAACACCTTCTATCTTCCGGAAGACGAACTGCTCGATATAAAACTTATTCAATTAATAAGACTGTTTGACAAAAGTATAGACGCCATTTTATTTGCGGAAGTGGAATTTGACAACCTCTAAAATAGTGGTTTGCCAAGATATCGAATACGCAAAAGATAAAATTTTGGAAGAGCTGGAAGGTAGAGACTATCGTCTCTTTTTTGAAAACGAATTTAAAGTAGAAAACGTAAAAGATGTCATAAGAGAGGCTTACATAGCCGAAACAAACGACAAATATTTGATCCTTTGCGCAAAAAACTACAATATTTATGCTCAAAATGCTCTTTTAAAAATTTTGGAAGAGCCTCCCAAAAATATCATTTTCATTCTGATAGCTCCCTCAAAAGCTATATTTCTACCCACTATCAGATCAAGAATGAATATGACAAAGATAGATATCCCAAAACCCAAAATAGATCTAAATATAAACATTGCGAAACTATCGCTAAAAGAGATCTTCGAATTTCTAAAAGAGCATAGATTTAGCAAAAAAGAGGAAACAAAAGAGATGATAGAGACCATCTTAAAAGAGGCTCTTTTAAAACACAACCTAACATTGACGGAAAAAGAGATCGAGAGATTTCAAAAGGCTTTAGAATTGGCAGAACTAAATACCAGAGCCTCTCCCCTTTTTATCGATCTGTTTTTAACTATTCTTTTAAGAGAAAAGAGATGAAAATAACCCTGATAGATCCCAAAATTGATACAAAAAGGCTGTTTGAGAAGATAGAGTGCTCAAAAGCGGGCTATGAGATAATGAAAGAGAAAACGGAGACTCTTTTGTTTTTTATCAAAGATCTAAAAACTCCGGCGGCAAATATCCTAAAACAAGACGCTCTCTCCATCGGAGCGGATCTTGCCGTATCCAAAGATACGATTATGTGCAAAAAAGAGAGAGTCGATGCCGTTTTGATAGCGAACGAAAAAGAGCTAAAACTTCTCATCCAAAAAGAAAAAGCCCAGCCTTTCGGCTTAAAAGAGCTCTCAAAAGAGCTTGAAAAATTTCTAAAACCCCAAAAATATCCCCTAAAAATCATGGGAGTCTTAAACGCAAACGAAGATAGCTTCTATGAAAAAAGCCGCTTTTTACCGCAAAACGCAAAAGATAGAATAGAAAAGATGATTCAAGAGGGAGCCGATATCATCGATATAGGCGGAGTCTCAAGCAGACCCGGCAGCGAATATCCCGGAGAAGAGGAGGAGTTTAGAAGAATAAAGCCGGTAGTGGACGCCGTGTATGAAAACGATCTTTACAAAAAAGCCATCTTCAGCCTCGATAGCTACTCTCCAAAATGCCTAACTTACGCTCTTGAGAGAGGCTTTAAGATAGTAAACGACATAACCGCTCTTCAAAACGACGAAGTGGCCAAAATAGCCGCTTCTTTCGACGCCACCATGGTTCTTATGCATATGAAAGGCACTCCCAAAACCATGCAAAAAGATCCGTTTTATGAGGATGTAATCGAAGAGGTCGATAATTTTTTTACACAAAGAATAGAAAAAGCCTTGAAATTTGGAATAAAAGATATTATATTGGATGTGGGAATCGGATTTGGAAAAAGGCTTGAAGATAATCTTCTTTTGATAAAACATCTAAGACACTTTACCAAATTCGGTTACAGACTCTTAATAGGAGCGAGCAGAAAATCGATGATCGACAAAATCCACCCCTCCCCTACCAAAGAGAGGCTGCCCGGAACTTTGGCGATTCATCAAAAAGCCTTAGATAACGGAGCCTCCGTTTTAAGAGTGCATGACGTAAAAGAACACAGACAAATGATAGATATATATGAAGCTATCAAAAAAACTCTAATCTAAAAGGAAAAATATGAATAAAAAAGTAGTATCAGCACTAATACTTGCAATATCTTTAAATTTCGCGGGAGATATCCCTCCGCAAGTAACCAACAAAAACATAATAAATTTCATCAAAAAAAATCATATTCAAATAGCCTCTTTCGATGAAGTCAAACAAGCGGTGATAAACAATATAGAAGGCAAAGACAAAACGGTAATAATCGATTCGAGAAACGAAAGCAACTACAACGAAGGTCATATCCCCACAGCAGTCAATTTCCATCAGGCAAAAAACGTAAATCTCAATAAAGATATGAAAATTATAGTCTATTGTAGAGGTTTTAGCTGCGGATCGGCCGCGGTTTTTACAAAAGATTTGATGAAACAGGGATACAAAAATGTAAAAACATATCTTGGTGGAATGCCCGAATGGAGAAAGAAGTTCTTTAGAGAAAGCAGCAACAAAGATATAGTGGAAGGAGTAAACAATTTAGACGCACTTTTTATAGATGTAAGAAGTCTTAACGAATATATGAGAGGAACCATTCCGGGCGCCGTATGGATAGATCTCAAAAACTTCGATAAAAAAAGCGGCCTTCTTCCAAGAGATAAAAATTACAAAATCATAGTTTTCGGAAGAGACGAAAATGATAAAGATGCCTTTAAAGAGGCTTATAAAATATACGATTTGGGTTATACGAACGTTAGATATTACAAAAAGGGGATGAAAGGATATCAAAAAGAGCATCTGCCGATGTCGATATCCGTCATGATGTAAGAAGGATAGAAAATGATAAAAGATCCCAAAGAGTATAAAGAGAAAGTAGAGCTATTAAAAAAATATGCATATGCCTACTATGTAGAAGATAATCCTCTCGTAACGGACGAAGAGTATGACAAACTCTATAAAGAGGTAGAAGAGTTCGAAAAAAAGCATCCTGAATTAATAGATCCCAACTCTCCCACTCAAAGAGTCGGCTACGGAGTGGCAAGCGAGTTTAAAAAGGCTAAGCATCTCTCAAAAATGTGGAGTATGGAGGATGTCTTCAACAAAAACGAGCTTAAAGAGTGGATAGATAGAGTATATAAAAACGTAGGCAAATGCGAATTTTACTGCGAACCGAAATTTGACGGAGCGAGCCTGAATCTAATCTATGAAGAGGGCAAACTAAAACAGGCCATTACAAGAGGCGACGGAGAGATAGGCGAGGATGTAACGGCAAACGCAAAGACGATTCAAACCATACCCTTAGCCATAAAATACAAAGAGCTTATAGAGATAAGAGGCGAAGTGATCATCAGAAAAAACGATTTTGAAAAATTAAATCAAGAGAGGATCAAAGAGAACCTTCCCACATTCGCAAATCCGAGAAACGCCGCCGCAGGAAGTCTAAGACAGCTCGATCCTTCAATCACCGCAAAAAGAAAGCTCGTTTTTCAGCCTTGGGGAGTCGGGGTAAATTCTTTAAAATATGAAAAATTAAGCGAAATGATGGAGTTTATCTACTCTT
>JAADDG010000172.1 GCA_013154075.1 Campylobacterota bacterium
CCCGAAAATGCGTCAAATTCCACTCCCCACTTTTTTAACATCGATATGTAACCAAGCTGAGCGACACACCTTGCTCCCCCTCCGCTAAAGACGGCGGCTTTTTTCATATCGGTTTTATAACCACCATTATTACGATTATGATCATCAAGATGGTCGGAACTTCGTTGTAAAATCTAAAAAACTTGCCGCTTTTTTTGCATTGATCTTTTAAAAACATAAGTCTAAAGTAGTTTAAACTAAAATGGTATACTATCATCACTCCTACGGCCGTTAATTTGATATGCAGCCACATTCCGCTTTTAAAGAGTGAGGGATTTAGATAGATCATCGTCATACCGCTTATGAAAGTCGCCCAAAAAGCGGGAACTCCTATGAATTTATAGAGTTTCTCTTCTTGAATTTTCACTACTTTTACAAAGCCCTCGTTATCTATGTTTTCCGCGTGATATACAAAGAGTCTCGGCAGATAAAAGAGCATCGCCATCCAGCTTATAAAGCTCATAACGTGAAAAGCGAGTATCCAGCTATAATACTCCATCTCTCTCCTTTAAATTTAGTTTGTAAATTTTTTTGATATTATCATAACGAATTTAAAGGGAAGTTGAAAGGAAAGTGTACGATGATAGCTCTTTTGCAGAGAGTAAAAAGCTCAAGCGTTAAAGTCGATCAAAAAGAGGTATCTAAAATAGGAAAGGGTATCAATATATTGCTTGGGGTATTGAAAGAGGATAGCGAGGAAGATATAAAAAAACTTGTAAATAAGATAGTAAATCTTAGAATATTTTCCGATGAAGAGGGGAAAATGAATCTCTCCGTTTTGGATGTGAAGGGAGAGATTTTGGTTGTGAGTCAATTTACTTTGGCCGCAGACGTAAGGAAGGGAAGACGCCCATCTTTCGATAACGCGATGAATCCCAAAGAGGCAAAAAGGCTTTATGAGGCTTTTTGCTCTTCTTTAGAGGAGTTTTTATCCGTAAAGAGGGGGATTTTCGGGGCTATGATGGAGGTGGAGATCATAAATGACGGACCTGTAACTTTTATTTTGGATTCCAAAGCTTTAAAATAGGGGGAGAGTATGGATTTAAGGGAGCTTTTTTCTATCATTCCGCCGATTCGAGGGGTGAGAGTGTTTGAGTTTAGTGAGGATTTCGATTCGTCAAAAGAGCTTGCCAAAAAAGCTAAAGAGATGGAGTTTGATTTGGAGATCGCCGTAGTAAACGAAGATGATATGAATCGCTTTAGAGAGCTTGAGAGTGAGTTTGTAAAGGTGAGATATCTCGATCTCTCAAAAAATAGATACAATCAACATTCATATCTTTTCGATACGGTGTTTATAAATTTAAATAAAGATAGGATTGAAAAAGAGGGGGAGAATTTTTTCAAAAAGATATATAGAATGATGAAGAACGCTGGAGTTATAGTCTATCCGGTGGATGAGAGCGAGAGAGAAGAGAAGATAGAGATGCTTGAGAGGTTAAATTATGTAGCTATCAACGACATCTCTTTTCAAAAAGGGATTTGTGCGCTTACAGCCAGAAAGATGCACGGATGGGCGAAGGTGTGATTACAGAGTGACTATTTTGCCCTCCTTTTTTACGTAGGAGATGAATTTCTCGTAAACTTCATGTTTTGAGAGGGTCTCTCCGTCTCCTATGCAGATTAGTTTTCTTTTGGCTCTTGTCAAAGCTACGTTAAGTCTTCTTAGATCTTTTAAAAAACCTATTTCGCCGTTTGGATTGGATCTGACAAAAGAGATTAAAATCACCTCCTTTTCCCTTCCTTGAAATCCGTCTACGCTTTTTACTTCCACTAAGCTCTCTATCTGAGATAACAGAAGTTTGATTCTTTTAACTTGCGATAGATAAGGGGAGATAACACCCATATCCTCATCTTTTAGGCCCATTTTCGATAGCTCTTTTATAAGATTAAAGACAATTTCGGCCTCTTTTTCGTTTTCGTAGCTTGTGGATCTGTAAGGCAGGTTCTCTTTGGCTTCGAGGTTTTTGGTACATACGAATACAAGCGGTTCTTTGGGATTTAAAATATCTTTGAAATTTTCCGGCTCTTTTAGGTTTAGATCCGTTAATGTGTGGTTTTTTACGCTCTCGTCGGCTATAAGCTCTCCGTTATAAAAAGTCTCGTTGCTAAAATGCATAATTTTTTCGTTCATTCTATATTGAACTTTTAGGATTTGGGATAGATCTTTGTGCTCTTTTATTAATTTTTCGAAAAGAGAGTTTTTGAGTTTGGATGCGTTTTCACTGACTACCGTGGGCGGCAACTGTTTGTGATCTCCCGCTATTATGAAAGAGTTTGCGTGGGATATGGGAATGAGGGTGGAGGGGATTACCTGCTGGCTTCCTTCATCTATTACGGCTATATCGAATTTGAAATCTTTTAACATATCGCTCATGACCATCGAATTGGTAGATAGTACCACGTCGGCCGATTCTATTATTTTTCTATATAGAAGCTCTTCCTCTTTTTTTAGTCTGTTTACTTTCTCCTCTATCTCTCTATCGGCTTGTATCCATTTGGCCATCGACTGCATTGTCTGGACGGAGACTCCCCTTTGGGATTTGCCTCTTGCGGCAAGTGTCAAGATTCTCTCTCTGCTCATTCCTCTCGCTCTTGCAGGGGAGGGTTTGCTAAACTCTTCTCTCTTTTTTGCCAATATTCCTATCTCTTCCCACCCTTTTTTTATAGCTTCCACCTCCACAAGGCCTTCATAGATTGCGTGGATGCTGAAATCTTCGAGCTCTTTTAGGATTCTCGCCGGATGTCCGATCCTAACGAGATTCAGATCATAAGAGGAGAGTCTCTTTAGCATATTGTCCACGGCGGTATTCGAATCGGCGGTTGCTAAGACTTTTTTGCCTCTTTTTACCTCTTGTAGGATTATTTCTATCAGTGTGCTTGTTTTGCCTGTTCCGGGAGGGCCGTGGATCAAAAAGAGATCTTCGCTTCCCAAGGCTTTCGAGACCGCCTCTTTTTGAGAAAAATTTAGATTTTCGTTTACGGGTGTGAAGTCTTGGGGTTTTGTCGGTTTGGGAGAGGAGAGATTTAGGATGATGTTTCTAAGCTCTCTTTCTCTCTTTTTGGCGTTTTTTATCCGATCGAGGTTTTCGCTCATTCTTTTGAAAGTGATGTCGTTTATGTAGAGATCAATTCTTATTCCTCCTCCAAAAGCCCATTTTGGAGGCATATTTTCGAAAGCTACGATTATATAGTGCTTCTTTACTTCCGATACCGTTCCCGTAACGTCGCTTTTTAGCGGTTCGCCTCTGCTAATTAGCACCATATCTCCGGAGGCTATTTCCGTTTGAATCTCTTTATTCCTTGAAAAACGAACAAAATAGAGATTGAATTGCTCTTTTTCTCTTTTTCCTTTCAGATCCAAAATAGCTCTTCCAAAAAGCTCTCTCTCTTTTGCGCTAAAGTATCTTATCTCGTTTAGCTGCTGCTCTATCTCGGCTATTCTCTCCCACTCTATAAGCTCTTTATACTCTTCTACGAAAGTGTGAACCTTTATTATCTCCTCTTGCTGCTCTTTTGTTGCGAGAATGGATCTCGGGATTTTGGCTTTTACCCTCTTTTTTAAGATAATTAAAGCACTTTCGTTTGCGAAATAGATCTTTTTTATATCGCTTTTTTTAAGTTTGAGTTTTCTAAGCTCTTTTGAGAGATCGTTTTGGTTTATTATATTTCTTAGGATGATAGTTTTTGACATAGTTCCTCTGAAAATTTTTTGCCTATTGTATTACAAAGAGAATAAAAAGGCAATTTTTTTGAAAAATAAACGCTTTTGAAACCGTTATGTAATTTTAAATTAATATAATTACGAAGTTATTTTACGAAAGGAGTTCTTTTATGAAAAAATTTTCCTTAGCGGTTTTAAGTTTGATAGCGGCTTCTTCTCTTGCGGCTCAAAGTATCACTCTCTATCAGGATAAAGATACCGGTGCTTTATACTCCAAACCGGGACCAAATAGAATAAAACTTGGAGAATTCGTTCCAAAAAGCGAGGTTACATCCTCCATCTCTCAAGCTATGACGAAAGAGATAAAGGGAACGAGCGTATCTTCTAAAGTTCCTAAACTAAAGATAAACGGTGTCCATTATCTTGGTTTTACAAGTATAGATTATGAAGATAGTCATAAAGAGAATATCAATAGATTCGAAACAAGAAGAAACTATTTAGAATTTAGAGCCTATTGGAACGATAAGGATTATGCGAGAATTACTCTTGATACTCACCAAGACGATACGGGCGATTGGAAAGTGAGATTGAAATACGCCTATTTGTATCTAAGCGATATTTTGCCTTATACGGGAGTTGAATTCGGTCAGGTTCATAGACCTTGGATCGACTGGGAGGAGCATCACG
>JAADDG010000070.1 GCA_013154075.1 Campylobacterota bacterium
AAAACTTATATGGGAATTCCCGCAAATTTGCCTTTAGGAGTTTCAAAAAGAGCCTATTTGACGCTAACGGGAATAGCTAAGAGCTTTAAGATAGATAGACTTAATCGAAATATTTTTGAAGATGAGGAGGGTTAGAGGGGTAAGAGTTATCTTACCATCTTCCTCTACCCATTCCCATACCTTGGCCGTGTCCTCTGCCTCTTCCGTATCCTCCTTTTTGATTTTTAGGATATTCCGGATGGCAATATTTCTCTCCCAAAGAACAACAGCCGTTGCTTACTCCAAGCTGTTTTAAGCCCCTGTCGAAAGCCCAATAGTGGTTATAGCTTCCTCTTCTTAAAAAATCGTAAACGGATACTACATCGCTTGCACCTTCTCTCTCGGCTTCCGCTATGTATCTATTTAGATCGTCTATATCCGTAACCTCAACCATACAACCAACTTCCAATGCGTCTCTTTGCGATCTTATACCTTTTCTATAAAGTGTATTATAAAGAGATTGGATATGGCTGTTTGCATATCTTCCCGGAGTATGATAGTAAGTTCTAACTCCATATTTTTTTGCCAGATCTTCTACCGCTTGGATATGTCTTGCTTCCGATCTGGTAGCTATTCTTTCAAGCTGAAAAACCGGCTGTTTTTGGTAAATAGCCAAATATACGTCGTGAGCCAATCTCTCTTCATCATACATATGGGCTATAGACTCTTTGAGTGTGGGAGATATATTGTAAGTTTGAGTTGCTGAAGGGACTTGATAGCCTCCTTGGCCTCCGCCGTTGCCGTATCCTCCTCCCATTCCTCTGCCTTGGCCCTGACTTAGGCATCCTGTAAAAATAATGGGTAAAACAGCTAAAACCATTAATTTTTTTTTCATTGTACATCCTTTATTAAAAGTAAATCATTTTCACTTTTATCGATTTATCTTTATCAAACATAAAGCTTGCTTTTTTGAAATTTGGTTTATTAAACGGAGAGATGGAGTCAAAATTTGAAAATCCCACTCCCTCTTTTGGAAGCATAAAACCCTTTTCTACTTTACCATCTCCGTTTTCATCGTGCAAAACGCCTACCGCATATCTTCCTTTAGGCAGGTTTTTGAAAGTTACTTTTACGCTGCTTCCTGTTATAGGGGCTATCTCTTTTTTAAAATATTTTGTGAAATTTTTGTCGGGTATTGTTCCCTCTTTGTTATAAAGATTTACCAAAACTACCCCTTTTTGGTTTTTCAAACCTTGCACATCAACGGTTAGATTAAATCTCTCATTTGCTCCTAACGATAAAAGAAGCATTGTCAATATCAAAATAGTTCTCTTCACATATCTCCTTTGTTAATCAAATGTAAATTGGCTTAATAATTTCTAACTTAACTCCAAGTTTTTCAATCTCTCCTCTTTTACGGTCCATATGAACACTACGGGAATAAATACGAGTGTCATAAAGGTTCCCACAATAAGACCGCCTATAGCTACCGCTCCCAAAGGTGCGAGTCTCTCAAGCCCTATCGCAGAACCCAAAGCCACTGGCAGCATACCTACCGCTACGGAGAACGCCGTCATCAAAACCGGTCTCGTTCTTATTTTGATGGATTCAAGCATCGCCTCTTTTTTGTTATAGCCTTTTTGAATCTGCTCTATTGCGAAATGTATTAATAAAATTGCGTTATTTACAATGATACCCGATAGTAGAATAAATCCCATCATAGCCGGCATCGATATGTGATAATCCATCGCCAGCATAGTCCATGAGGCTCCTATGATGGTAAGAGGTATCGAAAAGAGTATCATAAGAGATATTTTTATGTTCGCAAACATCACTACCAGCGTAAAGAATATAAGAACTACGGCAATTATGATAGCTCCTATCATTCTTTTTGCAGATGATTTAAACTGTTTGATATCTCCTATCTGCTCCAACTCCACTCCGAGAGGGAGTTTTACCTCTTTTAGATGTTTTTCGTAATCGTCCATGATATGAGAGATCGCCGCTTTGTCTCTATTGCCGTAAACTTCTATCGTATATTTCAAATCCTCTCTCGTAATTAGAGTAGGTTCATGTTTTACGTCGATTGTCGCTATTTTGTTTAGAGGAATTTTTCCGCTTTTGGTATCTATTAGAGTATTTAGAATTTTTTTAGGATCGTCTATGAGGTTTTTAGGCGTCCATACTCTAATTGTGTAATCGAGAGAGTTCTCTTTAGGAAACGTAGCTATCGGAGCTCCTCTTAAAAAGAGCTGTAACTCTCTTATGATATTATCTTTCAAAAGGCCGTATTTTAAAGCTTCAGCTTCATCTATATTCAGTTCGTAAACTTTTTTGTCTTTATCCCAAGTAATGGAGGTGGATACCACTCCTTTTGTCTTATCCAAAGCTTTTTGCACCTCTTTTGCCGCCGTTAGCAGATTATCGAGACTGTCGCTGCTTAATTTCGTATCTACGTTTGCTCTGATGCTCGAAATTGCGGTAGATCCGAAAGGAGATACGTCAAGATATTTTATATGAGGAATAGAGCTTAATTTTTCTCTTAGATCTCTTGCTATTTGCCAAATATCCTTTTTCCTATGATATCTATCTACGTATGTAGCTACTATGAAGAGATGATCTATTCCGCTTCCGCTTCCTATGCTAAGTACTCCCGCTTCGCTTCCTATGCTTCCTGATACCCTTATTAGTTTGCCTTCCTCTTTTAATATTTTATTGACTTTTCTCATAACTTCGGTGGATTTTTCTATAGGCAGATTTGCGTCTGTGGTGATTTTGATATTGACGGCTCCCGTATCCATCGGAGGCATAAGTTCTTGTCCCACTACCGGCATAACCAATTTGACAGAGCTTATGAAAAGGGCTAAAAGTATGGCTATGGAAACAAATCCCAATATTTTGGAAGAGGTGATCGCGTCGGCTATTTTTGCAAAAAAGCTTTGTATATAGTCGTTTGCTTTTCCTATAATAGAGTGAAAAAACTCTTCGCTTTTTAAAAGCCACGGATGTTTTAGCGCCAAAATATGCAAAGATAGAAGCGGAACGGCTACTATCGAAATAATGTAGGATGCCGTTAATGCAAGAAGCAAGGTTCCTACGAGAGGTGCGAAAATCGTTTGCGGATAGCCTCCTACAAACAGCATCGGAGCAAGAGCGATCATTGTAGTGATGGTTCCGCTTAGATCCGCAAACATTATCTCTCTCGTTCCGTCAAAAACCGCCGAACGGATATCTTTGCCAAGCTCTTTATAGTGTCTTTCTATATTTTCCATAACCACTACGGTATCGTCAAGTAGCAGACCGAGAGCCAAGATGATAGCCGTTAACGTTACTACGTTGAAATCTATTCCCACAAGCCACATAAGAGCTATCGTAGAGGCGTAAACTAACGGGATTGTTACCAAAACCACAAGAATTTGTCTAAAAGAGGCCAAAAATAGAAAAACCACTATAGTGGACATTACGATAGCGTCTCTTAAAGACTCGAACATATTTATTGTACTTTGCTCTATCGTATCTTTTTGGGTATCGCTTATTTCAAATTCGATATTCGGATATTTTTGTTTAAATTCATTGATAATTTCCGTAGCTTTATCGATAGTTCTTATAACATCCGCACTTATGGATCTTTGGATGGCTAAAGCTATAGCCTCTTTTGAGTTTCCAAAATAGCCTGCGGTATTTTCATAATGTCCGAAATAGACTTTCGCTACGTCTTTTAGCTTGATGCTCGGAGTGATATTTAGCTCTTTTATTTGCGATACTTTATCTCTTTTTGCGGTAGATTTCAAAAGATATCTGTGTTGATCGTTTGTGATAAATCCTACGGTATATTCGTTGTCGTTTTTTTGGATGGCCGCTATTACCTGAGAGAGACTTAAGTGGAGAGAATCGAGTCTGTTTTTGTCTATTATGATTTGGAGCTCTTTTTGATATCCTCCGAAAATATCGACGTTTGCTATGCCTTTCGTTTTTAAAAGAGTATGTTTTATATCGCTGTTTGCTATATCTCTTATATCTTCCAAAGTCAGATTGGAGCCCTTTTTAGGCGATAGGGCTACAACCATTACGGGTGCGGTGGCTTCCGTGATTTTGATGATTTGAGGCTCTTTTATATCGCTTGGAAGTTTCGATCTTATTTTAGATAAAGCGTTGGTTACGTCGTTTACGGCCGTATCTATATTTTTGCTATATTCAAACTCAGCTCTTATTACGGTAACTTCGTCTATTGTGGTAGAGTAAGCTCTTCTAATCTCATCAAGTGCGTATAACTCCTCCTCTATTGGGACCGCTATATTGGAGGCCATACTTTTCGCACTCGCTCCCGGCTCTACGATAACTACGGCAACTTCGGGGTAGTTTGAGTTTGGAAAAAGATTTCTGTGAATTTT
>JAADDG010000011.1 GCA_013154075.1 Campylobacterota bacterium
GTATTCGAGATTTTTTACAAAAGTGATGAGAGATCTTGGATATGTGGATGTGGATGAACCTTTCGAGAAGCTCTTGACTCAAGGAATGGTGTTAAAAGACGGTGCCAAAATGAGCAAATCGAAAGGCAACATCGTAGATCCCGACTCTTTGATAGAGAAATACGGTGCCGATACTGCAAGATTATTTATTTTATTTGCGGCTCCTCCTATGAAAGAGATTGAGTGGAATGACAGTGCGGTGGAGGGAGCGTTTAAGTTTATCAAAAGATTGATAGATAGAAGCAAAAACGTTCAAAAAGTAGACTCTCTTCCAAATATAGATCACTCCAAACTATCCAAAGAGGAGAAGTTTGCAAGAAAGAAAGTCTATGAAGCTTTGAAAAAGTATGAAGAGGTTTATGCCGGAAGCTATGCTTTCAATACCACTATTGCCGCCTCTATGGAGGCTTTAAACGCTTTGTCGGCTCAAAACAATCCCGAGATTTGGACGGAGGGGTATTATATTCTTTTGAATGTTTTAGAGCCTGTCATTCCTCATATCTGCTGGGAGCTTAGCGATAAGTTTTTCGGTAGAAAGAATTTCTCGAAAATAGAGATAAAAGATGAAGTTTTCGAAGAAGAGACGATAACGATAGT
Source organism: Campylobacterota bacterium (assembly GCA_013154075.1). Lineage (GTDB taxonomy): Bacteria > Campylobacterota > Campylobacteria > Campylobacterales > JAADDG01 > JAADDG01. Next base: position 637 of record JAADDG010000011.1, read on the forward strand.
GGTTAGCGTAAACGGTAAAAAGAGAGCTAGTATAGAAGTGCCTAAAGATATTTCAGAAGATGATATTTTGGAAAAAGCCAAAGAGAGTGTTTCCAAATGGCTTGAGGGTAAAAATATCGTAAAAGAGATTTACGTACCCGGCAAGCTTGTAAATATTGTCGTTAAGTAGAAATATGCGGTCGCTTATGCTAAAATCTAAAAAGCGATCGCTTTTTCAAAGGTTTGTAATGTTTTTTAGAGCTTTTTTACTCTCTTTTGTGTTGATGTTGGCCGTCGGATGCGGCTATAAACCCTCTTCTTATTATACTCATAATATTTTAAGAGATAAAATCTATGTCGATGTCGAGTCTTCTTTGCAAGATCCGGAGAATACGGTTCTTATAAAAGATGCGATCAACGAAGTGCTTGTTAGCAAATTTCACGCTAAGCTTGTATCTAAAGATAGAGCCGATGCGAAACTTTTCGTAAAGTTAAAAAGCGTTTCGTTCGAGCCGATACAATATGATCAAAACGGTTTTGTCATAGCGTATAAAACGCTTGTAGTTTTGGATAGCAAATATGAATCTCCTAAAGAAGTGAAAAACATAATTACCAAAGGCGAATATGATTTCCCTATCAAATCAAACAGCGTTATTTCGGATAGAAAGAGATTCGAGGCTATCAAATTCGCTTCGAAAAAAGCGATAGGGGAGTTTATATCCAAGATTGCCGTAGAGGGAATGTTGAATGACGATAAATGATATAGCTAAAGAGGCGATAGAGATCGTTACCAAAAATCATGAATTTCTAACGCCCGATAATTATTACAAAGCTTTTTGTTTCGTGGCTAAAAAAAAGGGCTATATAGTTGAAGATTGTCAAAAAGTGGAAAACTATATAAAAAAGCTCGATCCTGTCATTCAAAACGAGGCTAAGAAATTTTTTATAAAGAGTGTGGATGATTTTTTCTCTTTTTTGATAGGCTATATCAATAGAGCCACCTCTATGGAGAGTAGCGAGCATATCAAACATCTTACCGTCTTAATTAAAAGACTTCTTCAAGCCATCACTCTTTTGCATGATAAAGAGGCTACCGAGCTTGCCAATATCTCTTTGGATAGAATAAGCTATACGGTTGATACAAAAGCTGTTGATATCATCAAAAACAAATGGCTCGATTTTATAACCTCATATGACGATTCCTATCTCGATAAACTCGATAAATTTTGTAAAGTAAATAAAAACGATCTTCGAATGATGGTGGAAAACCTTCTTGAATGTTTTACCAAAGATGCGGAAAAAGCTACCAAAGAGATCTATACCAAAATAGCTCCTTTACTGATAGCGGCTCTCACCCCCTCTATCGCTTCGGAAGTGGACGAAGAACTTGCCGTAATCTCATATGAGCTTCAAAACTCTCCCGAATCCTTAGCTACGGATGCTTTTATCGAAGATATAAAAAAGATGATAATTAGAAGAAAAGATCTTGATAAGGAGAAGTTAAAAGAGAGTGTTAGTGTGCTTGACGCTCTTTTGGAGGATATCTCTTTAAAAATTATAGATCTTTTGAAAAGAAGCAATATAAGCAATGAAAAAATTAAAAAAATTACGGCTCAAATAAAAAATACTAATTTCAAAGATGACTCTTTGGAAACGATTCAAAAGAAGCTTTTGAAAATCGCTCAATCATTGGAGTTTGAAACCGACGCCTTTTCCAACGAGATACAAAATCATCAACTTGTGGTAAAACATCTCTACAATCGTGTTAAAAAGCTTGAAAAAGCTCTTCAAATTGCAAAAAAAGAGATAAAGATAGATTTCTTAACTTCCACTCTCTCAAAAAGAGGATTTGACGAAGAGCTTCACAAAGCTGAAGAGAGTTATAAAAGATACGGTACCAATTACTCTATCTGTTTTTTCGATATCGATTATTTCAAGATCATTAACGATACTTACGGTCACGAAGCGGGCGATGTGATACTAAAGAGTATAGGCGAAATTTTCAAAAAATATACAAGGGAAGTGGATATTGTGGGAAGATACGGAGGCGAGGAGTTTGTCGTAATTCTTCCTAACGTAAATCTAAGAGGCGCTATCAAGTTTGCCAATAAGATAAGAACGATAGTAAAATCCAACCGTTTTATGTATAAGGGAGAGAGAATTTACGTATCCATAAGCGGCGGTGTTAGCGAAAGAAAAGATTATAAAAGCTTAAAAGAGGCCATCAATGCGGCGGACGAGATGCTCTATAAAGCTAAAAATAGCGGCAGAAACAAAATAATGCCGGAATTTGGATGAGACTTCAAGAATTTTTAGATAGCAAACCTCTCTATTATAAAGAGATAGACTACTCAAGAATGCCAAGAGCGTGGCAGAGTGTAAAGAGACATTTTAAACTTCCGAAAATTATCCATATAGTCGGGACCAACGGCAAAGGTACGACCGGCAGATTTTTAGCTTACTATCTTCATAAAAGCGGTTTTAGGGTAGGGCACTATACATCTCCTCATATTTTGAAGTTTAACGAGAGGATATGGATAGACGGCAAGGATATAGATGATGACTCTTTGGAGTATTATCATCAAAAGCTATTAGAGATTTTGGATCCCGTTTTTATAGATTCCCTTTCATATTTTGAATATACCACTCTTTTAGCCGTTATGGCGATGCAAGAGTGCGATTATATTATTTTAGAGGCCGGACTTGGCGGAGAGTATGACGCTACGGCCGTTTTTGACAATATTTTGACTTTGATAACTTCTATAGATTTCGATCATCAAGCTTTTTTGGGAAGCACTATAGAAGAGATAGTCAAAACTAAGCTAAATGCGATCAAGAAAGCCGCCATTTTAGGCATACAGGATCATATAGAGGTTTATAAAAAAGCTTATGAAATATCTTTGCAAAAGAAAATCGAAATTTATTTATATAATAATTTTTTAACGAATAATGAGTTAATATTAACGGGTACTTTTATAAAAGAGGAGAATTTTCCGTCCTTTTTTTATAAAAATTTGACTTTAGCTATGGCTGCGGTTAAATTTTTGGGACTTAATGTCGATTTTAGTAAACTAAAAGGGATAGAATTTTTAGGCAGATGCCAAAAGATCGCCAAAAATGTTACGATAGACGTAGGACATAATCCTTTGGCCGCCAAGGCTTTGAGGGATAGTTTTAGGGGTAAAAAGATCGTTTTGATTTACAATAGCTACGGCGATAAGGATTATGAGTCGGTTTTGAAAATCTTAAAGCCGATAATAAAAAGAGTCGAGATAATGCCTATCTACGGAGAGAGAGCGGCAAAAAGAGAGGATTTAAAGAGGGTTTTAAAAAAGCTCTCTTTGCCTTTTTGCGATTTTAAAAAAACGGATCCGGATGAAAACTATCTTGTATTCGGATCCTTTACGGTAGTTGAGAACTTTTTAAAAGGTTTTTATGAAAAATAAATTAACGATAACCGTTTCCGACATAAACGGAACGAAACATTACGAGGTTCACCAGGCGGTAAAGAAATTTATCGTCTATTTTTTGCTTTTTATAGTTTTGGTAGTCGGAGGAAGTTTCTATCTGATTAACTTCTTGATGAACGAAGTTGAGACGATAGAGAAGAAAAAGGAGCTTATAGCTCAGGAAGAGGCTAAACTTAGGGAAGAGAAAAGAATCCTTCAAGAAGAGATAGCCAAAAAAACGGAAGAATTTGAAAATATAAGAGATAAAGTCGAAGATATCGAGGAGCTGATAGGTCTAAGGCCTA
>JAADDG010000079.1 GCA_013154075.1 Campylobacterota bacterium
TCTTAGCTATTTCATTCAACATCTTCTTACCTTGCAATTTTTATCGATACTTAAAGCAACTTAAAGTATGATATAAAAAGATAATAATTAATCGACCTTCCGTTTATTATATCATAAGATGTAATAGTTTATTTACTAAAATATGAAAAATTTTACCGTAAGGATCTTTTTTTGAAAGTTGTAAGCGTTGCGCACTCGCCCGATGCGGACGATATCTTCATGTTTTACGCCATCAAATTCGGATGGATAGATACAAACGGCTTCAAATTCGAAAATATATCACTTGATATAGAGAGTTTGAACGAAAAAGCTATCAACGGAGAGTTTGACATAACCGCTATCAGTTTCGCTCTCTACCCATATATCAGAGAGGATTACGCACTTCTTAAAACGGCCGTTAGTTTCGGAGAAGGATACGGCCCCAAACTTGTAAAGAGAAAAGATAAAAAATTAAAAAGAAATTTTAAAGTTGCGCTGAGCGGCAAATATACTACAAACGCTCTCTTATTCAAAATAGCCTATCCCGAGGCCAAAATTGTTTATAAAAATTTCTTGGAGATAGAAAAAGCCGTATTGGAAGGTGAAGTGGATGCCGGGGTATTGATACATGAGAGTATTTTAAACTATAGCAAAGAGCTCGAATGCGAAAGAGAGCTTTGGGATATCTGGAGAGAGCTTTGCAAAGAGGATCTGCCTTTGCCTCTTGGGGGAATGGCCATTCGAAGATCGATTCCTCTTTTAAGAGCGATAGAGCATGAAGAGGTTTTGATAAAAGCGGTGGATGTGGCCAATCGCCACAAAAAACTGCTATCAAAGATGCTTTTGGAGAGAAATTTGATAAGAGTAAACGAAGAGGAGCTAAATAGGTATCTATCCATGTACGCAAACGAAAACTCCGTTACGATGAACGAAAGACAGCTAAAAGCCTTGGATAAACTCTTTGAGATAGGCTATGAGCACAGATTTTACGACTCTCCAATAAAGGCAAGAGATTATCTTTTGCCGGATGAATATAAAGATTTTAGATTCGCCTAAAGGATAAACATGGAATCGAAACTGATAGGACTCGGAGTGGAGACTTTTAAACTGGCTTTATATCTCTCTTTGCCTATGCTTCTTGGCGGACTTATTATGGGACTTTTGGTAAGTATTTTTCAAGCCACCACACAAATAAATGAAATGACTCTATCTTTCGTGCCAAAAATCATAGTCGTAGCCACTATCATCATCTTTACGATGCCTTGGATGATGAATATGATGATCGATTTTACGAAAAAAGTGATAGAAATGATCCCAAGCTTCCTGTTTTAGATGAAAAAAAGATCGATAGATTTCAAAAAATACTCCTCTATTAAAATAGGCCCCACTTTAGAGGTATGGATAATCGAGAGAGAGGATGAAGATAGAAAAGAGTTTTTTATAATAGGAGGAGCGAACAATCTGCTTATCTCCGACAATCCTCCGCCCCTTGCTATGCTTTCCAAAAAATATTCCTACATAGAACACAAAGACAACAAACTGTTTATAGGAGCGGCAACCCCCGGAGGAGTGGTACACTCTTTTTGCAAAAGATATAACATAGGAGGGTTCGAATTTTTAAAGAGTCTACCCGGAACCATAGGCGGGATGGTAAAAATGAACGCGGGACTTAAAGAGTATGAGATATTTAACAATCTTTTAGCAATAAAAACAAAAAGAGGCTACATTCCAAAAAGCGAAATAGACTTCGGATATAGATACACCGATATAAAAGATACCGTCTTTGAAGCCGTTTTTGAGATAAAAGATACTTTCTCCAAAGATAGAGTGGAGATGTTTCAAAATCTAAGAAAAAACCAACCGAAAGACCCGAGTGCCGGAAGCTGCTTTAAAAATCCCAAAGGAGATTATGCCGGAAGGTTGATAGAGGCGGTAGGGCTTAGAGGTTTTAGAGTGGGAGGAGCGGCCTTTAGCGAAAAACACGCCAATTTCCTGGTAAATATCAATAACGCCACTTTTAAAGATGCCTTTGATTTGATACGTCTTGCCCAAAAAAGAGTTTATGAAAATTTCGGTATAAAGCTTGAGAGGGAGATAAAAGTACTTTAGTAAAATAATTTTTTTCCGATTTAGATGTAACAGTCAAGGGTGAGGACAATCTATGTTGGAAAGTAGTAGTGAAAGTGATATTCTAAATGTTTATGTAAAATATTTAAAGATTCTCTCTATAGAAGTGGACGAAAATCTAAAAGAGACTCTAAACTCCAATATAATAAACCATTACAACACATCCCTAAAGAGGGCTAAAGAGCTATATACAAAGATATCTCCCCACATAATTTTTGCCGATATGAGCGTAAATCTTCAGCAAAAAGCAGAGCTTTTAAGAAAGATAAAAAGAAAAGATTTCGAAGTCGAACTAGTTTTAGTAGGAGATAGAGAGCAGTTTTTCGACATAATAAAAAAAGTGGATTTCGAAATAAACGGCCTTTTATTAAAGCCTGTAAATAAAGAGCAGCTTTTTCATCTGCTGAACAATCTCTATAAACATATCTATTACATTTATAAAGAAAAAAAGAGAAAAGTATTGGCTCAAAAAATCATAGACGCCCAAGAGGATCTTATACTCGTTGTTAAAAAAGATAAAGTGGAATTTGCGAACAAAGCTTTTTTGGAATTTTTCGGCGTAGAAGACGTAGAAGATTTTAATCTCTTGGATAGAAGCCTTTGCGAATTTTTTATAAAAAACAAAAATTTCTTTAGTTGCAGCTCTTTTCACGAACATAATTTGGCAAACGAGCTTTTGAAACTGCCTGAAGAGAAAAGAGTGGTCTCTATGATATATACCAAATATTTCGAACCTCGAGTATTCATGATCAAAGTAAATCCTTTGACAAAAGATCAATCTATTTTGACACTAACGGATATTACTAAAATGTATCTAAAATCAAGGGAGTTTGAAAAGAGAGCCTTCTATGACGAACTGACCAAAATATTCAATAGAAGCAAATTTAACGAAATGTTGGAGTATGAGATAGAGCGAAAAAATAGATACGGATACGATCTGTCATTGATAATCTTCGATATAGACAATTTCAAACAGATAAACGATACTTATGGCCATCTAAAAGGAGATCAAGTTCTAAAAGAGGTGTCAAGTATCGTCAAAAACTCCGTTAGATCCACCGATCTCGTAGCACGGTGGGGAGGCGAAGAGTTTGCGGTCCTTTTAAACAGCTGCTCTTTGGAAAACGCCGTAAAAGTGGCCGAAAACATAAGAAAAAATATAGAAAAGTTTTTTCAATTGAAAGAGTTGCCGATAACTTGCAGTTTCGGTGTAGCTGAATTTAAGGAATATGATACAAAAGAGAGCTTCATTCACGAAGCGGACAAAGCTCTATACAAAGCCAAAAACAGAGGCAAAAACAGAGTCGAAGCGGCAATTTAGTCCATCTCCAAACTCATAAGAAGCATATCCTCTCCATCCAATACCTCAAGATCCACTCCCCCGCAGTGGCGACATTCGAAAAATATCTCATTTTTTTCAAAAGTGCTCTCTCTTAGGCATTCTCTGCACTTTACCACAATCGGCTGAATAATCATCTCCATCTTTGCGTTTTCGCAAATGGTGCCCTCTTTGAAAGTATCAAAAGCAATCTGCAAAAGATGAGGCTCCACCCCGCTTAAAACTCCGATTTTCACAACCACTTTACCAACCTCTTTGGCATTATGCTTTTTGGCATTCTCTTCTATTAGATCCAAAAGAGATTGAACGATAGAGTATTCATGCATCTTCTCTCCTATGAATGGCAAGTCTTTTTGGAGTCTTTAGGGGGCAAATCTTATAGACAAAATCTCTCCTTAGCTTATGAAAGAGGCTATCTTCCTCCCAAAATTCAGGATACATTCGCTCAAGCTCCTTTTCCAAGCACATATTTATAAGCTCCTCTTCCTCTTGCAATCTATCTCTTTTGGCATCCAAAAGATCATAAAACTTATCCTCATCTTTAGCCAAAGAGAGAGCGAAATCCTCAACTTCTTTGAAATCCTCATAAACAAAATCGACCATCCCTATCTCTTTGGCTCTATTTGCACTTATCGGAAGAGCCTCTTTTAAAAGCCTATTTGCCATCTCTTCTCCGACTCTCTTTGGAAGAGTGTAAGTGTGATATTCGCTACCGCTTAAGCCCATTGTTTTATAGTGAGGATTTAAAACCACACCCCTCTTTGCAAAAACAAAATCCCCCGCAAGTCCCAAAAATACACCTCCAGCCCCGGCATTTGCCCTAAAAGCGGAAATTGTCAAAATATCATCGCTAAATAGAATAGTCTTTATCAAATTATTCATCGCATTTATATTGCTCCAGCCATCCTCTCCCTGCT
>JAADDG010000076.1 GCA_013154075.1 Campylobacterota bacterium
ATAATCGTCCACGGGATCTATAGTAGTTCCTGCCACTTCGCTAACTACAGCTCTCTCTTCTCCTAAAAGTGCGTTTAAAAGAGAGCTTTTTCCTACGTTTACCCTTCCTATGATGGCTACTTTTATTTCGTTGTTCTCTTCCTCTTTCTCATTTTCCTCTTCTTCCAAAGATTGTAAGAAATCTTCGAAATCCTCCTCTTCATCTTCCGTTAAAACTTCCTCCTTTTGAGGTAGAAACTTCTCAAGCCAATCGAGAAGTTTTCCGACTTCCCTATTGTGAGATACGGAGATGGTGAAGAAATTTTCGGCCCCGAAAGAGAGAAATTCCCAAGCCTGCTCTTTTAGCTTCTCATTATCCACTTTATTTACAACAAGAGCTAAAGGTTTGTTTAGTTTTTGAAGCTCGAAAAATATCTTCCTATCCTCATCGTCAGGCAATAATTTACCATCCACCATATAGATTATGATATCCGCTTCTTTTGCGGCTTTTAAAGATTTCTCTTTTACTTTTTTAAAAAGCTCGTTTGAGTCGTCCAATCCGCCTGTATCTACTATAACGGCCTCTTTGTCTCCTATTAGGACGTTTTTTTCTTTGATGTCTCTTGTAGTTCCGCTAACTTCGGAGGTTATTGCGGTTCTCTCTTTTGCTATTCTGTTAAAAAGTGAACTTTTCCCTACGTTCGGTTTTCCTAAAAGCGCTATTTTCTTCATTTTTTCCACATTCTTTTTTTAATATAAAAGGAATTTTAACAAAAATTAAATAAAATTAGGGAGATTTTTTTGAAACGGATAGATATGAGAGCAGCTATTTTAATTTTTTTGTTAGCGTTGAATCTCTTTTCTTATGAAATAGAGGCGAAATATAAGGTTACTTTCGGGCTTTTTGGCAAAGTGGGCGTATCTACGGCTCTTTTGGAGAGAAACGCTACCGGTTACCATATCAAAGTGACCGCCAAAGCTACCGGCATTTCGGCAAAGCTTAGCCGTCACAGGCAAGAGGTTTATGAGAGTTTCGGAAAGGTGGTAAACGGAAGGCTTGTTCCTCATAAATTTATCAAAGTTAGGAAAAACGATAAAAAAACGGATATAAGAGTCCATATTTTCAAACATAAAGATAAAGCCGTTTGGGTTGAGAAGATCAGTATAGAAAACGGTGAAAAACAGATAAATTACGATAAAGTGAAATTTTACGCAAAAGACGATATTTTGACTCTCTTTTTTAATCTAAAATATTATTTGAAAAATTTCGAAACAAACGGTGAAGAGGTTTTCTATGCCGTAGGAGCCAATAAGAAAGACGGACACGTAAATATTTACACTCCCAAAGGAGAAGAGTATAAAAGAATAAAGAGACTTTTAAAGGCAGACGGTCATATTTTGGTGGTAATTATCAATCAAAAGATCTTTTCAAGCAAGAGAGGAGAGCTTTATATAAATCTCGATGATGACGGAATTTGTACCAGCGCGGTTTTGAAAGATGTGATATTTTTCGGAGATATAAGAGGAATACTTACCGATAAAATAGTAAGGGATGATAAAAAAAGCGAAAAGTTAAAAGAGGAGAAAACGGATAAAGAGAAAGGAAAAAGATGATTTTGATTGCCGGTCCTTGCGTAATAGAGAGTGAAGAGAATGTCTTTAGGATAGCCGAGAGTTTAAAAGATTTGCACAAAAACGATAAGATAGATTTCTATTTCAAAGCAAGTTACGACAAGGCTAATAGAACGAGTATTGATAGCTTTCGAGGTCCGGGACTTCAAAGAGGCTTAGAGATCTTAAAAGAGGTAAAAGATAGATTCGGTTACAAAATATTAACCGACGTTCATGAGACGTGGCAGGTCCAAGAGGCCGCGAAAGTGGCTGACGTTTTGCAGATTCCTGCTTTCTTGTGCAGACAGACGGATCTTTTGGTGGAAGCCGCAAAAACCGATAAAATCGTAAATATCAAAAAGGGTCAGTTTATGAACCCCTCGGATATGGAGTATTCCGTTTTGAAAGTTTTAAAAACAAGAGGGATGAGCGAAGCTTCCTATAAAGAGGCCAAAGAGAAAGGTGTTTGGCTTACGGAGAGAGGTAGCTCTTTTGGATACGGAAATTTGGTAGTGGATATGAGAAGTTTGATTATTATGAGAAAGTTCGCTCCTGTGATTTTCGATGCCACTCACGCGGTACAGATGCCGGGAAGCGGGGGCGGAAAAAGCGGCGGAAAAAGGGAATTTGTAGCTCCTTTGGCAAGAGCGGCGGCCGCTGTCGGAGTGGACGGATTTTTCTTTGAAACGCATTTTGATCCCAATGTCGCTTTGAGTGACGGAGCCAATATGCTAAAAATAGAGGAACTTTATAAAACCGTTGAAGATATTTTTGCCATTCGTGAAGCTTTAAAATAGTCAAAGAAAGGATATAGATGAATATAATAGAGGGTAGATTATCGATTTCTAAAGATGTGAAAGTCGCTATAGTAAATAGCAGATTCAATCATATAATTACCGATAGATTGGTGGAGGGTGCGAGAGACGCTTTTTTAAGACACGGAGGAGACGAGAGTAACCTCGATTTGATTTTGGTGCCGGGAGCTTTCGAGATTCCTTTCGTGCTTGATAAGGTTTTATCGAGCGGAAAGTATGACGGCGTTTGCTGTGTGGGAGCCGTAATTAGAGGTTCGACTCCGCATTTTGATTATGTGGCGGCCGAGGCTACCAAAGGGGTGGCTACTACCGCTCTTAAGTACCAAAAGCCGGTTACTTACGGTATTTTGACTACCGATACGATAGAGCAGGCGATCGAGAGAGCCGGAAGCAAAGCCGGAAATAAAGGCTTTGAGGCGATGACCGGACTTATAGAGCTTATAGATCTGTATAAAAATCTTTAAGGATAAAAATGGCTACGAGACATCATGCCAGAGAAGCGGTTACTTCGTTTCTCTATGCCAACGATATAGGAAACGAGGGTATTGATAAGTTTATAGACGAGATGCTCGAAGATAAAAAGATAAGAAACAAACAAAAAGAGTTTGCTATATCTTTATACAAAGGTGTTAAAGAGCATCTAAAAGAGATAGACGAGGAGATCAATTCTCATCTAAAAGGGTGGGAGTTTGATAGAATCGGAAAGATAGAGAGAGCTATTTTGAGACTTGGAGCTTACGAGCTTATGTTTACCGATCTTGATAGGGCCGTAGTTATAAACGAGGCTTTGGAGCTTACCAAAAAACTTGCCGACGAGAAGGCTACCAAGTTTATAAACGGTGTTTTGGACGCTATAAGAAAGAGATTTTCATGAAACTTTGCGTAGCTTTGGATCATAAAGATAGAGAAAAAAATTTAGAGCTTTGCAAAGAGCTTAAAGATTTCGATATATGGCTGAAAGTAGGATTTAGATCTTTTATAAGAGACGGTAGAGATTTTTTAAAAGAGATAAAAGATATAAATCCGAATTTCAAAATCTTTCTTGATCTGAAACTTTACGATATCCCAAACACGATGGCCGATGCCGCCGAGGAGATAGCTAAGATGGAAGCGGATATGTTCAATGTGCATGCGTCGGCGGGAGAAAAGGCGATGAGGGCGGTTATGGAGAGATTGAGATCTTTTGAAAATCCTCCGATAGTTTTGGCCGTCACCGCTTTGACGAGTTTCGATAATGAGAGTTTTAAAAAGATTTATGGAGAGGATATAGACAAAAAGGCTATAGAGTTTGCAAAGAGTGCTTACGAAAGCGGCCTTTCGGGTGTCGTGTGCTCCGTTTTTGAGAGTTTGAAAATAAAAGAGAATACAAGTTATGATTTTTTGACGCTTACTCCGGGTATCAGACCTTTTGGGGAAGATAGTGCGGATCAAAAGAGAGTGGGGGATTTAAAAAGCGCAAAAAGAGAAAAGAGCGATTTTATAGTGGTGGGAAGACCGATATATAAGGCCAAAGATCCAAAAGAGGTGGTTTGGAGAATACTTCAGGAAATTTAAGGAATATATTATAATTGCTTTTGTATAATTCTCATCTCGTTTGAGAAACTCCTTGGACAGGTGGGTGAGCTGGCTGAAACCACTTCCCTGCTAAGGAAGCGTACCCATTTCGGGTACCGAGGGTTCGAATCCCTCCCTGTCCGCCATTTTCTTCACTTTTTTAAACCGCAAAGTACGTAGCCTCAGGATGATAAACCACAAGAGCCGAAGTTGTTTGTTCGGGATGCATTTGATATGTCTCGCTAAGCTCTATTCCGAACTCCTCAGGTTTTAAAAGATCGAATATCACTCTATTTTGAGATAGATCCGGACAAGCTGCATATCCGAAAGAGTATCTCGCTCCCTGATATCCTCTCATTTTTACGTCTCTTATGGAGGGTTTTTCGTTTCTTAAGATTCCAAG
>JAADDG010000088.1 GCA_013154075.1 Campylobacterota bacterium
CTTTCAAAGCTTCTCTACAGCCTATAAAAGCCGAGGTTAGATTTGTCTCTATCACGGAAACAAAATCCTCTTTTTTCATTCTTATGGCAAGTTTGTCGTTTGTGATTCCCGCATTGTTTACAAGGTATGAAAGCTCTCCGTCGCTATCGATTATCGTCTTTACGGCATCTACGAAAGCATCCTCATCCGTTACGTCAAACTTGATCACGGCGGCACTTCCGCCCTCTTTCTCTATCTCCTCTTTCAACTCGTCGGCCAAAGCGGGATCGGATCTATAATTGATCCACACTTTCAAACCGTAATCGGCCAAAGTCTTGGCGATCTCTCTTCCTATACCTTTGGTAGCTCCCGTTACCAAAACGTTAGATCCGCTGAAATTCATAATCCTCCTTTATATTAAAGCTTCGTCCATCTCTGCGGGCTTCTCTATACCCATCAACTTCAAAACGGTAGGCGCTATATTGTTCAATCCTCCGCTTTTTACCTCTTTGACGTTATCGTCTATCACAAAACAAAACACATCAAAAGTGGTATGGTTTGTCAAAATATTTCCCTCTTCATCTTTCATCTGCTCCAAATTGCCGTGATCGCTTGTGATAACTACCGAATAATCCTTTTCTTTGGCTTTTTTCAAGATTCTTCCTATCTCTCTATCCACCGTCTCGAAAGCCTTTACGGCCGCTTCGAAATTTCCGGTATGTCCCACCATATCGCCGTTTGCGAAATTGACCACCACAAAATCATAACTCTCATCCAAAGCCTTTATAACGGCATCCGCCACTTCCGGCGCACTCATCTCCGGCTTTAGATCATATGTCCTAACTTTGGGGCTGGGGATCAACACTCTCGTCTCATTCCTAAAAGGCTCTTCCACCCCTCCGTTAAAGAAGAAAGTTACGTGAGCATACTTCTCGGTCTCGGCCGTATGAAATTGAGTAAGGCCTTTTTTGCTGATAATCTCCGCCAAAGTGTTTTTCGGAAGCTCGGTAGGAAACAGCACCGGATAAGGAAAAGTCTTGTCATACTCCGTCATCGTCACCACATTTACTTTTATAGGTTTTCTATCAAACTCTTTGAAATCCTCATCACCTATAGCTTGAGTAATCTCCCTCATCCTATCGCTTCTAAAATTTGCAAAAATCACGCCGTCTCCATCTTCCATACCTTCATAATCCTTCATAGCCACAGGCTCGATAAACTCGTCGGTTATATCTTTGACGTAAGAATCCTCAAGATATTCGATCGGATCCTTATCTGTTTTGGGAGTGGCGTTTACTATCGCATCATATCCTCTTTTTACTCTCTCCCATCTCTTATCTCTATCCATCGTATAAAATCTTCCGCTAATAGAAGCTAAAGATATATTTTCATCCAAATTTTCCAAAAGCTGTTTTACATATCCTACACCGCTTCTTGGATCTACGTCCCTTCCGTCGGTTATTGCGTGAACAAAAACCTTTTTGCCTTTTTTGGAGGCTATTTTGGCAAGTCCTATGATGTGATCGATATGAGAGTGAACTCCTCCGTCACTTAACAGACCTATTATATGTATATTCTTAGAACCATTCAAAAGATTTTGTAAAACCTCGTTTTTCTCCAAAGAGCCGTCTTTCAAAGCTTTGGTTATCTTTACTAAATTTTGATACAAAATTCTTCCGCTTCCTATAGTCATATGACCCACTTCGCTATTTCCCATCTGACCTTCCGGAAGTCCCACGGAGAGGCCTGAAGTCTTTATCAAAGAGTAGGGAACGTTTTTCAACAGATATTCATACGTCTCTTTTTTGGCATGGCAAAAAGCATTATTGTCGCAACTGGGATTATATCCCACACCGTCGGTTATAATAAGTAAAGTTTTTTTCCCCATAAAACCCCTTTCTCATCTATTCAAACGAAAATTTTAAGCATTATTGTACTATAATTTCGCCTTCTGACATTATAAAATATAGCAAAGTTTGAAGGAATTAAATTGCTTTATTTACTATATAAATATTTTGATATCAATATTTTTCACTACATTACCGTAAGAGCAGGTATAAGTTTTTTTATCTCTTTTGGTCTTACGCTCTATCTGATGCCGAAATTCATCAGATGGGCAAAAGCCAAAAACGCAAATCAGCCAATATACGACAAAGCTCCCAAAAACCATATCCAAAAAGCCAAAACACCCACGATGGGTGGAATAGTTTTCATAACAGCTACTATTTTTTCGACTCTTTTATCGGCAAAACTTGATAACTACTTTGTAATAGGCTCTTTGTTTATTCTTATAACTTTCTCGGCGATAGGTTTCAAAGACGACATTTCTAAAATATTAAGCAGCGACAATCAAGAGGGACTAAGCCCGAGAGCCAAACTTTTCCTTCAAATACTTTTTGCTTTCCTAACCAGCCTATTTTTATATTTTTACGCCCTAAACAGCGAATTTTATATCCCTTTTTATAAATATCCTCTATTTGATATGGGATTTTTCGCCGTCTTTTTTTGGACTTTGGTTATCGTATCCACAAGCAACGCCGTAAATCTAACCGACGGCCTTGACGGTCTTGCCACGGTTCCTTCCGTATTTGCTCTATTTTCTTTGGCGATTTTCGCCTATCTCTCAGGCCATGCTATCTTGAGCGAATATCTATTTTTGCCCAATATCAAAGGAGTGGGAGAAGCGGCCATCATCGCCATGGGACTTATCGGAGCGCTGCTTGGCTTCTTGTGGTACAACTGCCACCCTGCGGAAGTCTTCATGGGAGATACGGGAAGCCTTAGCGTAGGAGCGTTTATCGGATATATGGCGGTAATTACCAAAAACGAGATTTTGCTACTTGTGATAGGATTCATTTTCGTTTTGGAAACCGTTTCGGTAATTTTGCAGGTAGGAAGCTTCAAAACAAGACAAAAGAGAATCTTTAGAATGGCGCCGATTCATCACCACTTCGAGATGAAAGGATGGGTGGAGAATAAAATAATCGTTAGATTTTGGATAATAGCTCTCATATCCAACATCATAGCGCTAATTACCATAAAGATCAGATAATGAAATCGATCTTCGGATACGGAAAAACTACGAAAGCCATCGCAAAAAGATTCGGAGGCTTTCATATATATGACGATAAATTCAAAGAAGAGAGCAAAGATGAGTTTGGAAATATTTTACTGCCTCCAAGTCGGTTCGATCCCGCAAAAAGCACTCTTGAGATCACCTCTCCCGGTATCCCCCCTTCAAATCCTCTCATAAAAAAGGCTACAAATCTAATAAGCGAATATGATTTTTTCAAAAACGATATGCCCTACACCATCTGGATAAGCGGAACAAACGGCAAAACCACAACCACCGCAATGATAGGAGAGCTTCTTAAAGATAAAGGAGCCGTTACGGGAGGAAACATAGGCACCCCTTTGGCAAATCTCGACAAAAGAGCAAAAATGTGGATTTTGGAAACAAGCTCTTTTACTCTTCACTACACCAATCTCGCCGCTCCTAACCTTTATGTACTTCTTCCGATCAAACCCGATCATATCTCTTGGCACGGAAGTTTCGAAGAGTACGAAAAAGCCAAATTAAAGCCCCTTTTGAAAATGAGAGAGGGAGAAGCGGCGATAATTCCTAAAAAATATGAAGACTTCCCCACTAACGCATTCAAAATAGTTTATGAATCGAGTGAAGATTTGGCAAAATATATGAAAATAGATCTATCTAAAATAGACTTTAAAGAACCCTTTTTGCTCGATAGCATTTTAGCTTTGAGCGTGGAGAAGATACTTTTCGACACGATAAGCTACGAGAAAATAAATGCCTTTCAGATAGGAGAGCACAAACTGCAAGAGTTTTACGACTCTAAAAACAGACTTTGGGTAAACGATTCCAAAGCCACCAATATCGACGCCGCCATAGAAGCCGTAAAAAGATATGAAAATAGAAAAATTCACCTGATTTTAGGCGGAGATGACAAAGGAGTGGATCTAACGAGACTTTTTGAATTTTTAAAAGATAGAGATGTAGAGATTTACGCTATCGGCAGCAATGCCAAGAAGATCGATAGCCTCTCATCCTCAATCGGCAAAAAAGTCCACCTTTGTAAAACTTTGGATAAAGCTATCAAAGAGATAGATAAAAATTTGCAAAAAGATCAAGTAGCTCTGCTCTCTCCCGCAGCCGCAAGTTTGGATCAATTCAAATCCTATGCCCAAAGAGGGGAGCTTTTCATAAAAGGGGTAAAAGAGTTATGAAACTTTCTCTCTCTTCGAAAATAAGAATATTTATCTGGATAGTTTTTCTTGTGGGAGGAGCCGCTCTTTCTCTCTATTTCGATATCAAATATTTTCCAAATCTTTTAAAAGATCCTATTTTTCATCTAATTAC
>JAADDG010000183.1 GCA_013154075.1 Campylobacterota bacterium
TGACCGAGCTTCATCGAAAGCATTTGAGCTATTTGATACCCTTCTTGCAAATCGGTATGGCCTTTGTGAATGTATAGATGCAGATGTCCCGGAGTTTTGCTCTCATACGCGGTAAAATTCAAAAACCCCTCTTCTCTTAAAAGAAGCTGGGCCCTATGCCAAAATCTCTCCGTATTTTTACCGTTGTAATCGAAAACGATATTTTCCACTTTGTCTCTATCGGAAATGAGAGAGTGCGCTACCACTATCTCCCCTTCCGCATGTTTATTCATCACAGAGAGTGTCAGCATCTCATCGACTCTCTCAAACTTATCGAAAAAGAGCCTTCCTTTGTAGTTGATCTTCTTGACGATTCTATCGCGTCTTATATAATAGTGATCTTTTATAATTTTTATTAACGAGACATCTACACTATACATTTGTATCCTAATATGTTGGTCTATCGTATATGACGAATTGTCTTGCAAGATCTTTAAGCTCTTTGGCTATCTCTTCTTGCAATTTTATATTATTTATATCGTCCAAAACGTCACAAATTTTATTGGCTATCAGCTCGAACTCTTTTTCTTTCATTCCTCTTGCCGTAAGAGCGGGAGAACCTATTCTAATACCGCTCGTTACGAAAGGACTTCTCGTCTCTCCGGGTACCGTATTTTTATTGACCGTAATGCCCGCTCTTCCGAGAGCCTCATCGGCATCTTTTCCGCTAAAATCCTTATTAAGGAAAGATACGAGTACCAAATGGTTATCCGTACCACCGCTAACTACATTATAGCCTCTCTTCATAAGCACATCCGCCAAAACTTTGGCGTTTGCCTTTACCTGTTTGGCATAATCTTTCCATTCCGGTTTTAGATTTTCTCCAAATCCGACAGCCTTGGCCGCTATCACATGCACAAGAGGTCCTCCTTGGATTCCTGGGAAAATGGCGCTATTTACCTTCTTGGCTATATCTTCGTTATTTGTCATGATAAGTCCGCCTCTTGGACCTCTTAGAGTTTTGTGGGTAGTGGAAGTTACCACATCGCAGTAAGGCAGAGGATCCATATGCTCTTTTGCGCATACAAGTCCGGCGATATGAGCGATATCGGCAAAAAGAATCGCTCCCACCTCATCCGCTATCTCTCTGAACTTTTTAAAATCTATCTCTCTTGGATAAGCGCTCGCACCGCATACTATCATTTTGGGCTGAACGATTTTAGCGATATCTCTAACTCTATCATAATCTATTCTTCCATCCAGCTCCACACCGTAAAAAAAGCTTTGATAAATCTTTCCGGAAGCGTTTACCTTCGCTCCGTGAGTCAGGTGTCCTCCATGACTTAGAGCCATTCCCAAAATCTTGTCATACGGTTTCAAAAGAGCCTGATAGACTCCCTGATTGGCTTGAGAGCCGGAGTGAGGCTGAACGTTTGCGAATTTCGCTCCGAAAAGCTCGCAAGCCCTATCGATGGCAAGCTGCTCTATCTCATCGGCGTATTCGCATCCGCCATAATATCTTTTACCCGGATACCCTTCTGCGTATTTATTGGTAAATACGCTTCCCATCGCTTCCATAACCGCAGGAGAAGTAAAATTCTCGCTTGCGATCATCTCCAAATGATCTGTCTGTCTTTGTAACTCTTTTTCGATTATTTCATAAACTTTGCTATCTGCATCTTTCAAGAAACTCATCTACTTATCTTCCTTTTCATCTTTTTTTTCTTTGTTCAAAGGCTTCATGGCAGGGAAAAGTATAACGTCTCTAATGGAGTGCTGATTTGTCAAAATCATCACAAGCCTGTCTATTCCTATACCCTCTCCCGCCGTAGGGGGCATTCCGTACCCCAAAGCGTTTATAAAATCTTCGTCCATCTCGTGCGCCTCTTCGTCTCCGGCGGCTTTTGCCTCAAGCTGCTTTTTGAATCTCTCATACTGATCCAAAGGATCGTTAAGCTCGTTAAAACCGTTGGCTATCTCTTTGCCAGCTATGAAAAACTCGAATCTCTCGGCAATTTCCGGATCCTCTTCGCTTCTTCTCGCAAGAGGACTTATGGCTATTGGATAGTGGGTTATGAAAGTAGGATTTATTAGTTTAGGCTCCACAAACTCATCAAAAAGCTCCGTTTGAAGAGCGCTAAGAGAGGCTTTCTCATCCACTTCGATCTCTTTTTCTTTTAAATATTTTATAATTTCCTCTCTATCGTAAATGATGTTTCTCGGTACCCCTCCTATCTCCACTATGGAATCGAAAAACTTTATTTTTCTAAAAGGAGTGCTCATATCTATCTCATACTCTCCGTAAGGAATCTTTTGAGGCAGATCGAGCTTTGAGAGCAGTACCTCAAAAAGCTCCTCCGTAAGCTTCATCAAATCTTCATAAGTATGATATGCCCAATAGTATTCAAGCATGGTAAATTCGGGATTGTGAGTATGATCCATACCCTCGTTTCTAAAGTTTCTGTTTATCTCGAAAACCGCCTCGAAACCTCCCACAATTACCCTCTTTAGATAGAGTTCGGGGGCGATTCTAAGGTATCTATCCACCCCAAGAGCGTTATGGTGAGTGATAAAAGGCTTGGCGTTCGCTCCTCCCGCAATCGGATGCATCATGGGAGTCTCCACTTCCAAAAATCCTCTATCTTCGAAAAACTCCCTTACGATACTCACTATCTCGCTTCTTTTTTTAAAGACCTCTTTAACGTCTTTATTCATTATCATATCGAGATATCTTTGTCTGTATCTAAGCTCTTTGTCTTGAAGACCGTGGAATTTTTCCGGAAGCGGTTTTATAGCCTTGGTGGCGATATCGAGCTTAGAAGCGTGCAAAGAGAGCTCTCCCGTTTTCGTAACGAAAGGATATCCGGTAGCGCAAACGATATCTCCCACTTCTATAAGCTTCTTAGCCTCCTTGAACCAATCAGCACCTATAGAATCTCTATTTACGTATATTTGAAGTATTCCGCTTTGATCCTCTATCTTCATAAAAGCGGCTTTTCCCATATGTCTTAGAAACTTGATTCTGCCGCATACTTTAGCCTCTTTGGAAGGATCCTTCCTCTCCTCCAAATCCTTTACATAAGAGTAGGTTTTCAAAAACTCCGCTGTAGTGGTGTCTCTTTTTATGTTGTGTCCGTAGGGATTATGCCCAAGCTCTTTTAGCTTTTCAGCTTTCTCAATTCTTTGTTTCTCATACTGATTATCGAAAATCAACCTCTTTATCCTTTTTTTGATTTTTTTTGACACTCTTTACATATTCCAAAAAGCTGCATAAGATGGTGCTTTATCTTAAAATCGTACTCTTTAGCGATCTCATATTGCCTCTTTTCTATCACTTCATCTTCAAACTCTATAATTTTCCCGCACTCTATACAGATCATATGATCATGATGAGGCTTGTTGCCAAGCTCGAATTTCTTACCCTGAACCCCGAACGAAATAGAGGTTACTATTCCGTTTTCTTCAAGAAGGTTCAAAGTCCTGTAAATCGTGGCTATACCGACATTGAGCTCGGGATAATTTCGTTTTATAAGAGCGTGAAGAGATTCCGGACTGAAGTGATCGCTGTTTGTATAAAGCACCTTCAGTATGGCCTCTCTTTGTTTGGTGAATTTTAGATTATTTGTTTTTAAAAGTCTTTTAAATTCGTCAAGAAGTTCTTCATAAGTAACGTTTTCTATGTTGTTCATTAGAAATAGTCCGTATAGTTTTAATTATTTGAATTATTATTCTCTTTAGAAACCTCCGTAGTCGCGTTTTTCTCCTCTGCTTTCATCTCTTTTTGTTCCGTCTCTTTTTTAGAGGCATCCTCTTTTGTAATATTCTCTTCACCGACAGCCTCTTTTTGCTCTATAGACTCTTCGCTCTCGGGAGCTTTCAGTTTGAGGATATAGGATCCGGTTTTGATTAGGTAAGGATATAATATACTGTTTTTGGAGTATTTTTCAAGATTGCTTTTTAAAATATCGATGGTGGAGATTATATAAACGATGATAGAAACTATAAAAAATACTTTAAGCACTCCTACGATAAAACCGAAAGTTCTATCGACAACGCCCATCTTTTCCGATTTTACCAAAGAAGCGAAAAGCGCTCCCAAAAAGATGGCGATCAGCCAAACGGAAACCAAAACTATCAAAAAGCCTATCAAAGACAAAGCGGCTTGATTTTGGAAATGATAAAGATTTTTATCTATCCATTCGCCTACGCTGTCTCCGTATCTGGAAGCGATAAAGATTCCGCCTATGATCCCAACAAGAGAGAAAGCCTCTTTGATAAAGCCTCTAAATATCCCTTTAAGCCCCAAAAATAGAATAAAAAGAGTAACCGCAACATCGAATAGAGTGACTTGATCCATGTCTAACCTTCTAC